>NZ_JBQAJM010000005.1:0-108516 GCF_052030685.1 Cysteiniphilum sp. 19S12-1 | reverse complement strand
GCTTAAAAGCTTAGTTGCGTGAGCTAACAATTAGATCGACTGATTGAAAATTTAATGTTTAAAACTCTAAACTTCAGAATGCTTAACTCAAAAGAATATTAATGATTATCATAAGGTACTTGGCTATATGCCTGAAGATTTGAATATGTATCCTAATGAGAAAGTACATCATGTGCTAAGTTTTTTTGCATATCTTCGCCAGTGCCGACCTTCCAAAGAAATAATCTTAAAGACCCTTGATCAGGTTGGACTTTTAAAGCATAAAGATAAAAAAGTATCTGCGCTATCTAAAGGGTTACGACAGCGCCTAAACTTGGCTCAAGCGATCATTCATCAACCTAAGGTTGCTATTTTTGACGAGCCTTCAAATGGTTTTGACTACAAAGGGGTGCAGTTGTTTTACACTGTGATCAAATCACTTGCAAAAAAGGGAGCCGCAGTTTTAATTACCTCACATTTGTTTTCTGAGCTTTGGGATAATACGGATAATATCTTATTAATGAGCCGAGGGAAAATTATACGTCAATTCAATGCTAAGTTTGGACATGTTAATATCAATGATACCAATGCGATCAATAAGCGACTTTGGGTGAGAGTACCTAAAACGCTTGATCAGTCTATAAAAGGTCAAATATCAAAAATCACAGCATCAATAAATTATTTGGATGAATATACGTTTAATACGCTTTTGAGACCTGTTGAGGTTGAGCAACTAATTGGTCTATTGCAAACATACGGTTATGCGATTGCAGATATCCAAGTCGACTCTTTAGAAATTGAAAACGAATTACGGTCACATGCACATGAAGTTTAAACTAATTTATCATATTGCCAAAAGAGAGTACCTTGCATTATTAAAAAATGGTTGGACGGCTATCGTAACACTGTTATTTTTGCTGATTAATTTTACAATGATTCACTTTAGCGGTAATTTTTCAGCAGAAAATATGAGCAATAACCAAGCGGTTACTTTATTGTCATTACTGCACATTTATATGTATATTATTCCGCTGTTTGCAATGATTTTATCTTATGACACGGTTTTAAAAGAACGTGAATTGAAAACATTTGAATTGTTATTGACCTATCCGGTATCCTCATGTCTATTTATTTTGGGTAAATGGTTAGGGCAGTCAGTCACATTAATCATCAGTATCATAATAGCATTTATAATATCACTATACGTGTTGAGTCCTTTTGCTGTGACGATGTCTGTCTTTTTGAATCTCATATTGAGTTGTATTTTATTAAGTACAAGCTTTATTTCAATTGGGTTATTTATATCAACGGTTTCCCAAAACCGCACCTATACGATTGCATTGACAATCATTATTTGGTTGTTTTTTATTTTTCTTTTTGATTTATTGTTTGTGTTATTGGTTGTAACTTTCAATGGTGTTATAAGTTCGCAAAGCATTAGTGTTTTATTGCTACTTAGCCCGATAGATTTGTTTAGAATACAGGGGATATTAAGTATTGCTCCACAATCAATACAGCAATTTTATGGTGTGGGTGAGGCACCTTTATCTTTCACTTATTGTGTCATTTGGCTAGTGCTTTGGAGCGTTATCCCACTTGTCATTACTATGTTTAGAAAATACGTCTTGTAAAGAAAATTCAGCAGAACGAGGCTTGAAATTCATAAATGGATTTATAAAATAAAGACCATTAAAACTATGTGCAGCTCAGAAAAATCATTTTATAGTGCTTAGTATCGAAGTATTCGATGATGGAGGTATTATAAGCTGATCTATGAGCCTTATATAAAGTCTTTAAAACCTTAGGAGGGTTTATGTCGGTATATCAGGATTTTGAAAGTTTATTAGCGTATTTAGATGCACGTATTGTTGGGCAGCGTGCTTTAACAAAGCGTCTGTTGATTGCCTTATTATCATCAGGGCATTTGTTGGTTGAGGGCGCGCCCGGTCTTGCTAAAACCACCGCAATTAAAACATTAGCTGAATGTATTGAGTGTTCTTATCATCGGATTCAATTCACACCTGATTTGTTACCTGCTGATTTAACCGGGACTGAGATCTATATTCCTGAGCGTCAAAGCTTTGAGTTTCAAACCGGTCCTTTATTTCATAATTTATTATTAGCCGATGAGATCAATCGCGCTCCTGCTAAAGTGCAATCAGCCCTTTTAGAAGCCATGGGTGAAAAGCAGATTACCATTGGTAAACAAACGTATTCACTACCTGATTTATTTTTAGTGATGGCAACACAAAACCCAATTGAGCAAGAGGGGACTTATCCACTACCTGAAGCGCAATTAGATCGTTTTATGCTACATGTTAAAATTGGTTACCCAGATGCGGCAATGGAAAAAGAAATTTTGGCATTAAATCGTGGCAATCGTTCTGTGAACTTACAAAAACCGCCGCTGATCACACAGCAGCAAATTTTCACAGCGCAGCAGCAAGTATTGGATCTGCATGTTTCTAGTGCCGTTGAGGAGTACATGATTCAATTGGTATTAGCCACGCGCGATGCAGTGAAATACAGTGAAGATCTTGGCAAATGGATCCGCTTTGGTGCAAGTCCACGTGGTACGATTGCGTTGGAGCGCGCGGCACGCGCGCATGCTTGGTTGAATCAGCAGGATTATGTTTCACCACATGATGTGCACGCTGTGATTCATGAGGTGTTAAGGCATAGAATACTCTTAAGCTTTGAAGCTGAAGTTGATAATATTACCAGTGATGATGTGATTGATGCACTCTTAAAAGCCGTGCCGATTCCATAAGTGGAAAAGGAGAATACGCTAATGAGTTCAAAAAACACAAGTGATCAACAAGGGATAACGGCAGACATTAATGAATTATTGAGTTTGCGCTTTTATGCGCAAAATATTCAATTTTTTAATAGTCAACGTGTTAATACCAATCAGGTCGGTCAGCATGTCTCACGCGCCAGAGGGCGGGGGATGGACTTTGAAGAGGTTAGACATTATCAGCCAGGAGATGATATTCGTTTAATGCATTGGCCACTAACCGCGCGTCTTGGAAAGCCATACACCAAGGTATATAAAGAAGAACGAGAACGTGCTATTTATTTTATTGTCGACCAAACTGCATCGATGCAATTTGGAACGCGCGTTTGTTTTAAAAGTGTGTTAGCGGCTAAGGTCTGTGCATTATTAGGCTGGGCAGCACTGAATCATCATGAACAAGTTGGTGGTGTAGTATTTTCAGACGATGGTTTATATCAGTTAACACCAGCGCGTAGCCGCACACACTTGCTGAAATTCTTTAAATGCTTAAGTGGCCCAGATAATATGCTAAAACCATCAAATAGCCATTCAATGGCTATGACACTGAAGAATTTATCCAAAACGCTTAAAAGTGGCAGCGTTGTGATTGTGATCAGTGACTTTGTGAATTTTGATGATGAAGCTGAACAGTATTTAAAATTAATCAATCGTAAGAGTGAGATTATCCAAGTATTTACTTATGATCCATTAGAAGCAAGCCTACCTAGCAAGGGTCAATACTGCTTTAGTGATGGGCAGTTGCATTTCTTGGAGTTGAATGCCGCGGATAAAGAGGTGCATAAGCGCTATGCCGAGCCATTTAATAAGCGACTAGATAGGATCAAAGCATTGTCAAGCAAACACAATATGCAATTTGTCGCATTGGCAACGAATGATGATGTGGTTAAAACCTTAAATCATGGAGTAATGCGTTATGGCTACTGATGTATTAGCAGGGTTAAAGGATATTCATCTTCCGCCTGCGGTATCGATTTGGCCTCTGGCAATGGGATGGTATATTGTGGCTGTTATTGTCTTATTTGTGATTGTGCTGATGATATGGCTCTTAGTCAAAAAGATTAAAGGATATCGCCACAAGCAAGCAATAATAAGGATGTTTGATAAAACGATACAAACTGCTCAGACAGAAAATCCACAAGCATTGATATCAGAGGTTTCTATTTTTTTAAAGCAGGTAGCTATGCAAAAGCTTAAAGTTGACAATGTACATTTACACTTTGGTGAGAATTGGTTGAAGTTCCTAGATCAACAGCTTAAAACAGATGATTTTAGTCAAGGTGATGGACGTTTGTTATTAGATAGCTATACGTCAAAAGAAGTAGGTGCTGATGAGCATCAAGCACTCATTGCATTATCGAAAAAATGGTTAAGGAAAGTGTTATGATAACAATTGCTTACCCTTGGGTTTTCGTTTTATTATTGCTTCCCATCATCTTTCGTTATGTCTTGCCAAAAGTAAACAATAGTGATGCAAAACAAGGACTTAAGATTCCGTTTTATGCCTCATTGCAACAAACAATGGCTGAAGGTGAAGCAAAACGCACGCAACATTTGTCATGGTTTAAATATATATTGTTGATTATTTGGCTTTTATTAGTAATTTCAGGCGCGGGTCTACAATGGTTAGGTGCGCCTTTAACGTTGCCACAAACAGGGCGTGATTTGATGTTGGCAGTTGATCTCTCAGGCAGTATGCGTACACCTGATATGATGGTTAATGGCAAAGCAGAATCAAGAATTGATCTGGTAAAAACCGTTGCTAATGAATTTATCCAAAAGCGCGAAGGCGATCGTTTGGGACTTATTTTATTTGGATCTAAACCGTACTTACAGACGCCTTTGACTTTTGATCGCAAAACGGTTGGGCAAATGCTTAATGATGCAACCGTTGGTATTGCGGGTATTCAAACGGCGATAGGTGATGCGATTGGTCTTGCGATTAAGCAGTTGATGCATTATCCCAAACAGTCACGCGCGCTTATTCTCTTAACCGATGGCGGCAATAACGCCGGTGTTATTGATCCTGAAACAGCAGCAAAGCTTGCCAAAGATGAGCATATAAAGATTTATACTATTGGTTTAGGGGCAAAGCAGATGACAGTGCAGACGATGTTTGGTCCACAGATGGTTAATCCATCAAGTGACCTAGATATTGATGGTTTAAAAAAAATTGCACAAATGACGGGTGGCGAGTTTTTCCGCGCTGAAGATGGTAAAGAGTTGCAAGCAATCTACAATAAGATCAATCAATTAGAGCCTGTCAAATCCGATAAGATTACCATTCGTCCGGTGACACCTTTTTATCCATGGACTTTGGGTGTAGCTATGATCTTAAGCTTTATTCTGGCGTTGTTATGGATTAAAACAAGTCAAAGGAGTTTCATATGAGCTTTAGTGATTTTCACTTATTTCACTCATTTCACTTCTTACGTCCGTGGTGGTTTTTACTGATCATACCTGCAATTGTTTTGCTCATTATGATTTTAAGGGTAAAAACATCTGCTAATAATTGGAGCATGCATTGTGATCCACATTTATTAAAACATTTATTAGTAGGTCAGCAAGCGCGTAAGCGTCGTATGTTGCCAGTGATGATTTTCTTATTGTGGTGTATTGGAATTGTCGCATTGGCAGGACCAACTTGGTCAAAATACCCACAACCAGTTTATCAAAAGGTAGCAGCACGTGTGATTGCCTTGGATGTTTCGCAAACTATGAATGCCAATGATGTCCCTCCTACACGTTTAGAACGGGCACGCTTTAAGGTACTGGATTTACTTAAATCTATTAAAGAAGGGCAAACAGGAATGATCGTATTTTCTAGTGAACCCTTTGTGGTGTCACCACTGACGGCTGATAGTAATACCATTGCCAATATGGTGCCCTCGTTAGATTCAAGCGTTGTACCCGTTGCCGGTGACAATATCCAAAAAGCATTAGTAGAATCAGCCAAACTCATCAAACAAGCGGGATTTACTCACGGTCAGATTGTTTTAGTTACTGATAGTACACCATCTCCTGTGGCATTGACGGAAGCCAAAAATTTAGCAAAAGAAGGTATTAAAACCTCTGTATTAGCGATTGGGACGACACAAGGTGGACCGATCAAAAATAGCGATGGCGGTTTTGTTACTGATAAAAAGGGACAAATTGTATTTGCTAATATGAATGCTGCTGAATTACAAAAACTTGCAAGCTCAGGCGATGGGCAATTTAGCTTGATTACCGATAATGATCAAGATGTCACAAAAATATTAAGCCATGATGGCGATGCTAAGACGCAAAAAACAGAAGCACAGAAAGCCAATGCATTGTGGAAAGATCAAGGACATTGGCTTATTTGGTTATTGATTATTCTGATGGCATTGATTGCACGAAAAGGCTGGTTGGAGAGAGTATGTCGATAAAACGTATTAGCGGACTTGTATTGTTGTTACCAACGTTATTATGGGCAAATACATGGCAAGATCTGTGGTTGAATGAAAATCAACAAGCTGCGAATTTATTTAATGAGCATAAAAACAAAGAAGCAGCAGCGATGTTTCGTGATAGTCGTTGGCAAGGCGCTGCATTATATCGTGCTAAAGATTATAAAGCGGCGTTGAGTGCTTTTGAAAAAGATGATTCAGCAGTGGGTCTGTATAATCAGGGCAATGCTTTAGCGCAATTGCATGAGTATCAAAAAGCAATAAATGCGTATAAAGCGGCGTTAGCCAAAGATAGCGATTTTGCTGACGCCAAAGCCAATCTTGAGTATGTTGAAAATTTATTAAAACAGCAGCAACAGCAAAAGAATCAGCAAAAAAAGCAACAAAAGCAGGATCAGAATAATGCTCAAAATAAAGAGAATAAAGATCAGCAGAATAAACAGCAGAATACGCAAAACAATCAAAATAATAAGCAAGATCAAAAAGATCAAAAAGATCAAGATCAGCAGAGTCAGCATGATCAACAAAATAGTGATCAGAAAAATCAGCAAGATGGGCAAAATAAACAAAGTAACAAAAATAATCAGAATCAACAGAATAAGTCAACTCAACAAGATCAGTCACATGCTAATCAACAGCAGAGTGATAAAGATAGCAAGAAGAATGAGCAAAATAAGACAAATGAGCAGAGTCAAAGTGATCCAAGCAACAATCAACAGAATATGAATCAACAAAAAAAACAACAAGATAATAAACCATCGACTGAAAACACTCCAAATGATCAAAGTGTTCAAAGTGAGAAAAACAATGAAACTGATAAAAATCAAAAAGACAAACATTCGCAGACATTAGCAAAAGAGAATGAAGAAGACAAAAAAGAGGCTAAGGATCTGCCGCAAAAGGCAGCAGTTTCAAGTGCACAAGCGCGTGAAGATGCACTGCGTCAGAAGAAGGTTGATGCGATTTTGTCACAGATTCCAGATGACCCAGGTGGCTTATTAAAGCAGAAATTCTTAAGAGATTATCAGATGCGTCAAACATCGCAAAACGGAGAAAATAATGATTAGGTTTATTCGCAAAATAGGAAAAGCAAGTAAGGCAAAGACAATAGTAAATATTCTTGTGCTTACACCTGCTTTATTTATTTTCATGGTGCAGTCGTTGTATGCCACGGTTTCTGCGTCAGTTGATCGTACACAGATAGCTGATGGTGAGAGTTTGACATTGACGATTAAGCTTGATGATATGAATGAGCAGCCTGATTTGGCACCATTGAAGAAAGATTTTGATGTTTATGGTACCAGTACCAGTAGTCAGACTAGTGTTATCAATGGTAAAAGCACTTCAAATATTTCGTACATTGTGACTTTATTGCCTAAAAGAGTTGGAAACATCACTATTCCAGCGTTAACTGTTGGGAGTGAGCAAACTAAGACATTGACAATTACGGTAACAAAGGCAGCACAAGGAACTCAGGGTAAACAAACAGCAAATGTCTTTTTAGATGCATCTCTCTCAAGTGATAGTGCTTATGTTAACACACCTGTGTTATATACCTTAAAGCTGTATTATGCAGAGCCATTATCTAATTTAAGTATGCAGCCGTTGCAATTAGCCAATGCAAGTATTGAGCCTTTTGGCAAAAATAGTCAATATCAAGCACAACAAAATGGCAAAACCTATCATGTGGTTGAGCAGCAGTTTTTAATTACAGCCAATCAAGCTGGTGAGATTAGTATTCCACAAAGCATTATTCAGGCAGCGGTTTTACAAAACAATCCCAATTCATTTTTTGCGATGCAAAGTGCCAAACCAATATTGGTGAAGTCAAACCCATTAACGCTGCATGTGAAACCCATTCCACAAAATATTGATATCAATGATTGGTTGCCTGCCAACTCGGTGACGTTAAAGGACAGTTGGTCTAGTGATTCAAATGAACTAACTGTTGGTGAGCCGGTGACGCGCACGATCGTATTAACAGCAACAGGTGTACAAGCAGCTAGCTTGCCTAATTTAACCTTTCCGCATGCCGATAGCATCAATGCCTATCCAGATAAAGCACAAAGCAAAGATTATGTGGAGAATAATCTGCCAGCGGCAACTAAAGTTTTTAAGGTAGCCTATATCCCAACACAGAAAGGTATTGTTGAGTTTCCACAGATCAAAGTGCATTGGTTTGACGTCAAATCACAAACAGAGCAAACTGCCATTTTGCCAGCCCAAACCTTTAAAGTATTACCAGGTAAAGTGGTAACACCTGTGCAAACTAGTGCGGTAAATGCAACACCCGTAGTGCAGCCTGCAAAGACAGTCATTAAGGTAGTGCATAGTAAACTATGGATGGTGTTAGCGATTATCTTTGCGATCTTATGGTTAGTAACATTGATTTTATTGCTTATTGTTGTGAGAAAGTTTAAATCTCAGAAAGTATCGCCCACGTCACATAAACAAACATCACCTGCAAAGCCGGATATTAATCAGGCGCTTAAAGATATTAAACAGGCGTGTGACAATAAGGGTTTAGTTACCGTCAATAATGCAATTGTCTCTTGGGGTAATGCCTTATTCAATCAAAACTTTTACAGTGCAATGGATGTTGCTTCTGTTATTGATGATAAAGAGTTTAAGGAAATGCTTATCTTAGTCAATAAAGCGTTATATGCTAATGGCAAGTTTGATGAATATGATGCGTTATATCAACATATCAAGTCATACAAGAGAAAAGGTGATAAGGATCAAGAAGTATTAACACCACTTTATCCAAAGTAGGTTCTTATAAATATCTATCTTTATTTATTCAGTGAATGCCCCAGTTTGGTCACAAAACGTTGACTAGTAACCATTAAAAAGAAAACAATTGCCAAGACAATCGTGGCAATGGCTGAGCTTGCTACTAACATCAAAATCCATAAGAATATGACAAAGCTCACTGCGAACCAGTTAAAGCCACCTTGTTTTATTTGTAGCACAGCATAAATTGCCATCATCACAGTGACAGCAAGATTACTCAGTAAAAAGTCTTTTTCTGGTAAGGTTGCTAGTAGCAGTGCCAATATGATAAACACAAATAAAGTCATCAGTTTTGTCGATAGTTTGCGACTACCTAATACAGCTAGCGAAAGTGGCGCACCCATATAACCTAGCACGTTAAAGGCGGTGGTGATTACCATTAACGATGCCCAACTTGCTGAATTTAGTAGGATAATAATGCCAATGATGAAATTTAAAAATAAAGAGCGCTTAGATAAATGATGTACTGGACAAAGTTTGGCAATCCAACGTGGCATTTGTCCTTTTTCAGCCATCGCAAAAAGCATTCTTGAACAAGATCCCATATAGGTTAAGCCAGTAATTGATGGGCTGACAATCGAATCAGCAATTAATAAAATGGTTAGGAAGTTTAAACCAAGTAGCATGGTTAAGTTAACCAAAGGGCTTGAGAAATTAAGAGCAGCCCAACCTTTAGCAGCAACATCGTGCGGCATTGCCGTCATGAAGGTAAATTGCAGTAGCATATATAAAGCAAGTGTGATGGCTACGGAAATAACAATAGCCAATGGAATATTGCGCTTTGGGTTTTTAATCTCACTAGCGAAGGAAGCAACCACCTGAAAGCCATTAAAAGCATAGACAAGACCAGCACCAATAAGTGCCGTTTGAATTGAGCTTGCTGTGTAGTGATTAACCGCAAGATTAAGATTTGTTGTATCAAAGTGTGCAGCTAATAAAACGATAATGGTTAGCGTTGGGATGCTGATTTTAAAGACGGTAGAGATGTTATTGACATAGGCTAATAGCTTAATGCCAAAGTAATTCACAATAAAATAGACCGCTAAGATAATAATGGCAAATAGCTTGCCTGACCAAGTCAGGCTTTCACCATGATATAAAGTCGTAAACTTGATAAAGGGACTTAAGTATTGCACGGTTGCTTGCGCCTCGGTTGGAATCATTGCCAACAATCCAAACCAGATAGCAAAAGCAAAGACCATGCCAAAATCTTTGCCGTGGCTTAATGATACACACTTGGCATTTAAACCACGTTCAGGAAATAATGCGCAAAGTTTTGCAAAACATAGCCCAACAATAATGGCGATAAAAGCCGCTCCTATCCATGCGATAAATGCGTAGTTTCCTGCTAATTGTGCATTGAGCTGTGCGCTAAAAAGCCAGCCAGAGCCAACCATTGACGTTACCGGAATGGCGATGGCTGAAAATAATCCTATTTTGTGTGCTTGCACTTAAGTAATCTCCCTAAAATTTTATACCCTAGACGTCAATATCGTATCAGTCTCTGGATAAAAATCATTATAAATTTTGCTGATTTATTTAAATGTTATTCAAGTGCTAAATCGTTGTTTAAGGGATAGTGTAAAACGCCAAGAAAACGCTGCAAAAAATAAAGTGATAAGTATATAATGCTTGGCATATATCTTCATAAGCTAAATAATTATGTCCAAGAATAAAGTCACTTTATCGAACAGGAAGCGTTTAAGTGAGCTGCAAAATGAGCCTGTGAGAACCATTGCAGATGTCCGACGTGAGCAGATTCAATCGATGCGTGAAATGCATATTATGCCTGAGGGGAAACTTGAGCTTGCGATTGAGCAAATGGTCACTGATGTGGTGTTTGAGCTAAGTAATTTGTATCGCCAGTGGAGTCAACCACTTGATTTTAATCGCTTTCGCTATAGTCCGAACGAGCGCAATAAAAAATTATTATCTGAGCTTAAAATGTTTTTGAATGAAATTGCGGATTGGTTGGTAACCAAAGGGTTTCGTGGTGAGGAGTGTAAAGAAAAATGCCAAGAAATCGTCGATCGGATTACCCATGGGTTACAGGTTGAAGGAATTCCTATTGGCCATTTATATTTACGTGCGCCAAAAAGTCAAAGAAAAGAGAGTTTTTAATTAATTATGTCACTACTTTATGGAATACACGCGATCAAGGCGCGTCTTAAACTACATGCCGATGGTATTAAAGTCATCTATTGTCTTAAAGGTAAAGACACATCCCCAAGGTTGGGTGAATTAAAATCATTGATGGCTAAGAAAAATATTGAGTTTGAGCTTGTCAATAAAGAAAAGTTTCAATCATTACTGCAATCTCACGCACTTGAAGATGTGGTACATCAAAATGTATTGGCAGTTTGCCAAAGCGATATTAAGTTATATGAAGAGAGTGATTTATCTGATCTGGTAGCTGCCTGCTCAAAAACGCCTTTTATTTTAATCCTTGATGGCGTTCAAGACCCGCATAACTTAGGTGCATGCATTAGAAGTGCGGAAGCCGCTGGGGTTGATTTTATTGTTTTCCCAAAAGATAACAGTGCAACCATTAATGCAACGGTTGAGAAGGTTGCAAGTGGTGCAGTAAGTAGCATGAAGCTTGTCGCTGTCACTAATCTTGCGCGTGCTATTGGTGTCTTAAAAGATGAAGGTATATGGGTTACTGGATTAGCAGGTGAAGCAGAGAGTCTGATTTATGATAGCGATTTTAGCGGTGCGATAGCTTTGGTGATGGGTGCTGAGGGTTCAGGTCTTCGCTTTGGAATACGTAAGATGTGTGACTATCTAGCAAAATTGCCAATGCAGGGTCAGGTATCGAGTCTCAATGTCTCGGTTGCAGCTGGTGTTGCTATGTATGAAGTTGTGCGTCAGCGTCGTGAACTATTGGCAGAAAACCTAAACTATTAAACTAGGAGATTGTTTTGAAATTAAAAAAGTCAAAACCCATGCAGTGGGTTATTCTGGTCATTTTATTGTTTATCTTTGCGGGCATTATGGTGGATGCTTTGCATAGTCGTTATGAAAGTAATTTAACTTTAAATACCTCGCAGCGTCAGGTTCAAGCTGATGCAAATGCCTTATTGTCGTCAATTAAATTGACAAATGATGAGCCGCAAAACTATCAGTTGGGCTATCACAACTTTGAGCAGGGCAATTGCCCTCTTGCTTACCAACAGCTTTTGCCTTTTGCGCGAAGTGCTGATACTAATGCGACTTTAGTGATTGGCTATATGTATGAGTTTGGCTGTGGTGTTGTCAAGGATATGAAGACAGCCAGTCTTTGGTATTATATTGGTGTACAACGTAATACCTATAATAAATCACCGATGCTGCGAGGCTTGCATGCATATAATAGCGGTGATTATGCAATGGCTGCTGAGTGGTTTCGTATGGCCAGTGAGCTTAATGTCATCAGAGCATAACTAAAATGAAAGTAGATCTAGATCTCTCATGGTCAGATGTTTTGGCTGATTATAAAAAAAGCATTGAATTTAAAGAAACATTGGCTTTTGTTGATAATGCGCGACAACAAGGAAAACAAATTTTTCCGCAAAAGGAAGATGTTTTTAACGCATTTAAATTATGTCCATTTGAATCGCTCAAAGTCGTTATCTTGGGGCAGGATCCATATCATAATATCAATCAAGCACATGGCTTGGCATTCTCAGTGCAGACGGGTGTTAAGCTACCGCCGTCGCTTATGAATATTTATAAAGAATTACAGAATGATCTTGGTATTGAAGTTACATCATCAGGTGATTTAAGTGCTTGGGCAAAACAAGGTGTATTTTTGCTTAATACCGTGTTAACCGTAGAGGCACATCAAGCGCATTCACATGCCAATAAAGGTTGGGAAAAATTTACTGATCATGTTATTGGACAAATCAATCAATATAAAAGCCATGTGGTTTTTTTATTGTGGGGCGCGCCTGCGCAAAAAAAAGCGCAATTAATTGATGATAACAAGCATTTAATTTTGAAATCACCGCATCCCTCACCCTTATCAGCACATCGTGGCTTTTTTAGCTCAAAACATTTTTCACAAACAAATAATTACTTATTAGCGCATGGTTTATTGCCAATTGATTGGAAAATGTAACGAGTAGCTTGTAAATATAGGCTTTGAAACGAAGTTAAATCAATCATCCCTGATAAAATGGATTGCCACGCATCCATGCTCGCAATGACACCCTATGACTTATTATCCTGAGCCAGGATGACGTGAGAACCCAATACGAAGCTGCCATGGATGGTTAGTGATCTTTAAAAGGGGTATGCCATTAAAGTGTGACGCAAGTGGTTAAGCTCAAAAGCAATTTATGTTAGACTAACTAGCAATTACAAACTGTTATAAATGAAGCTTTATCAACATGGCACGATTAACTGTATTAAAATATCCACATCCCTTTTTAAAGCAAAAGGCAGATCCTGTCGCTATTGATGCGATTAATGATGATTTGCGTCAAACGATTGCTGATATGTTTGAAACGATGTATGTCGAGCATGGCGGTGGCTTAGCTGCCACACAAGTGGGACTCAATATGCGTTTGTTTATTATGGATGGCTCTGAGAATAAAGATCAAAAAATTGTAGCCATTAACCCTGAAATCATTGAACGCAAGGGTGAAATTGATGACGAGGAAGGGTGTTTATCATTTCCTGGCGTCTCAGCTAAGGTTAAGCGTGCCGAATGGGTTAAAATGCGCGCCTTAAATGAGTTTGGTGAAGCATATGAAATGGAATGTGATGGCTATCATGGGCGTTGCATTCAACATGAAATTGATCATTTGGATGGAATTACTTACTTTGATCACTTATCAGCTCTAAAGCGCAAGATGATTGAGAAGAAGTATAAAAAATTGATGCAGGAAAATGCTGAAGGTTAAACTGCATAGATATATTTATTAAGTACTCATTACCTTATTGGTTATTTTCATCACTTTAAAGTGTACTATTTTTTGCTTAACTTAAATTTCTTAAATAATTTCAAACTAATTCATTGACCTTAACCCTAAGGTTAATCTTATATTATACCCATCGTAAATCATCTGGAGATGTTATGAATATTGGTGAGCTTTCGCAGCAATTAGGGATTACAACGGTCACTTTAAGGCATTATGAAAAGATTGGTTTATTAAAGCCCAAGCGCAGTGCTAGTGGTTACCGACAATATGATCAATCAATTATTGATAAGATTCGATTTATTGAAAATGCCAAATATATAGGCTTTAGTTTGGCAGAAATTTCTGAGTTATTTGCCATGGAGGGTAAAAATCTATCAAGCGCTGAAGTTAAGCAAAAAATTTGGCAAAAACTAGAAGATGTTAATGAGAAAATCACATTATTGACAAAGTTAAAGCAGCATCTTACAAAGCTTGAGCAGTCTTGTGACGGCAAGGCAGAAAGCAAAGACTGTCCAATTTTAAAAGACCTTTATCAAAATCAAAAAGATGGGAAGAAGCTGTAAGGAGCAACAAGAAGTAAAAAGGAGCAAGCTGATAATGAGTAATGCAAGAATAAATCAGTATGCGTTTGCATTGAAAAATGTCTCATGTATGAGCTGTGTTGGTAAGATTGAATCGGCGCTTATTAAAATGCCAGAAATTACAAAAGGGCATGTCAACTTTGCTGATAGAACGCTTCAGGTTGCAACAAGTCTTGAGGCTGTGGATATTGTTCAATACTTAAAGCAATTAGGTTACATTGCTGAACAAATCACCGAAGGCTCAGAGAAAGACACATTAGCTGAAAAACCTAAGCTATGGCAAAAGGTAATTATCCCTGGTATTTTTGGCTTATTTTTAATGTTCTATGGTATGAGCTCATACTCACCAGCAATTATGCCGCATAGCATTAATATATTTTGGCTGATTATGTCTTTGATAACAGTCGTTATTATGGTAACGGCAGCAGGACACATATATAAATCAGCCTATAAAGCCTTTTTGCAGCATCATGCAACGATGGATACACTCATTAGCTTAGGGACGTTAGCTGCGTGGATTTATTCAATGATTGTGATTATGCTGCCAGAGATGATTCCTGAAAATGCCAGACACGATTATCTTGAGGCAGCACTCATTATCATAGCACTGGTTAATCTTGGTGCTTGGTTGGAGCAAAAAGCGCGTGGCAAAACATCCGAAGCGATTAAACAACTTATTGATTTGCAACCCAAGTTTGCCTATCGCATTAATGCTGATGGACAAGAAGAAAAGGTTGCTATTGATCAATTGAAACTGGGTGATCTAATCCGTGTTAAGCCAGGATCTAAAATTGCATTAGATGGTGATGTGATCGAGGGCAGCTCTTATGTCGATGAATCAATGTTGACCGGTGAGCCCGTAGCCGTTGTAAAGTCAAAAAGAGATAAAGTATTCTCAGGTACTATTAACAAAACAGGTAGTTTTAGCTATCGTGTGACCAAACTGACTAAAGATACGGTACTTTCGCAAATCATTGCTTTGGTGAAACAAGCACAAAATACCAAGCCATCTATTGCACGCTTTGCCGATACGGTATCAGGTTATTTTGTCCCTTTTGTCATATTGTGTGCAATTGCAGCAGCACTTGTTTGGTTTAATTTAGGATTTGGCATAGGTTTTGTGCTCGTGACAGGCATTACGGTACTTGTGATTGCCTGTCCATGCGCACTAGGTTTGGCAACGCCAATTTCCATTATTGTTGGTATGGGTAAAGCCGCACAATTGGGTATTTTAATCAAGAATGGTGAAGCCTTACAAACTGCAAGTAAAATCACCCATGTGCTATTAGATAAAACCGGTACGATTACGAAAGGGCAACCTGAGGTTGTTAGTGTAGCTTGTGTTGATGGTATGAATGAACAAGATTTATTAAAAATAGCCGCAAGTTTAGAGGCATATTCTGAGCATCCATTGGCTGAGGCAATTGTCAAAAAAGTGCTAAATTCAGCAGAATTATTACCAGTTAATAATTTCCAGAGTTATACCGGACTTGGTGTGACAGGCGAGGTTAATAATGAGCCTGTTATTATTGGTAATCATAAACTTATGGCAAATCATGGACTTGAAAATCTCAAGTTAGAAGCACTTGCCACAACTAAAAGCCATGAAGCTCAAACGGTAATGTATGTAGCAATCAACAATGTATTAAGTGGAGTTATTGCTGTTGCTGATCCGATTAAAGAACATGCCAAAGAAGCTATTGATGCATTTAAACGCAATAATATCCAAATTACGATGATCACAGGGGATAATAAACAAACCGCACAGGCAATTGCCAAAACGCTTGGTATAGATAATGTCTTAGCCGAAAGTATGCCTGAGGATAAACTGACGCATATCAAAGCTTTACAACAACAAAATGAAACGGTTGCTATGGTTGGCGATGGGATTAATGATGCGCCAGCATTAGCACAAGCGAATGTGGGTTTTGCCATTGGTAATGGTACGGATATTGCGATAGAAAGTGCAGATATTACCTTGATGCGCAGCTCTCTTATAGGTGTTGTTGATGCTGTTTTAGTCTCACGCGCTACGATGAAGAATATCAAGCAAAATCTCTTTGGTACTTTTATTTATAATGGCTTAGGTATTCCAGTGGCAGCTGGCGTGTTATTCCCTATTTTTGGTGTGCTTTTAAGTCCCATGATCGCGGCGGCTGCAATGGCTGCATCATCGTTAACAGTCGTAACCAACGCCAACCGTTTACGATTTTTTAAAGTTAAAAGAATTGAAAACAATAATACAGTTCAAGGAGAAGCAGCATGATTACGGTTATTGTGAATGTTCTATTAATCATTATTGCCATTTTTGTAGTGTATTGGTTTTGGTTGTCATAATCTCCCCAAAGGGGGCTATCACTTTAGTTGTCAGATGAATATTTATCAAGGCACAGTTGTTGAGTAATTAGTAGATGTTATAAAGCAAAGTTATAAGTAAACGAAACAACCGTTGTAAAAATATATTGATTGCTAACCATTGGGCTATTGTAAATTTCATTTGATAAGCGATTTAGTCTGGTGGCAATGAAAAGATTCCAATGTTTTGAGAAGTTTACTGCTGTCATCAAACCAACATAAGGGCTAAGTGCGCCATTTGTTGTATATTGTGGCAAACCTGATCGTTGTGACTGAGATGCTGTAATCCCGTAGTAATAATCGGTGATTTCCTTGCTGCTATAACTTAAACCAATTGAAGGAGTGACAAAGAAAAGCAAATTTTTATTTACTGGCAATATTAAGCGCTTACGATATTCAGCGCTTAGCAAATAGCCATTGGTACGCGTTGTGACATCAATATTAGCAGCGAATGCTAAGTCACCATAAGTGCTTTTGAAGCCTTGCGTTAGTCCCAACATCACAAGGTAGTTGCGATTATCAAGCTGTTGTAACTGCGGATCATCACTTTGGTTAGCTCTAAATGTCTCAGGATATAGAAATAACTGTGCCTGTGTTTTAGTGTGCTTAGTATTTAAAAACCGATAAGCAATATATGGCCCATTGATCGAGAGATCTTCACCTTGATAGCTAATGACGGGGATGGGTAAGATGGTTGGCGAGGTGTTTTTGTAAGGGTTTGGCGAGAAAATACCACCAAAGCCAATGCCAAAAGGATACGCTTCTGGTTTGAATGCTTTGTATTTATTATGCACTTGTTTCGTTTTGTTATTGTCAGCCGATGAGATCGTCTTGGTATTGTTGTTTGCGGTATGAGTGTCAGAATATGCAAGCGAAGAAAGCGCCAACAAAAGACAAAAAGATGTTTTAGTGAGGTCTTTTTTCATCATACAGAAATAGTCCTATTTTATTTTGTCTTATTTTGCGCTCGGGTTGCTGCAAATTAATGCATATAACTGAATGATGAAATCAGTGAGTCTCTCTAATGATTTATTACGTTGATCTAATGACAGATGCTCGAAATCGCAATCATCATCAAACCCTAAAATATCATCAATAACGGCTTCAATTTGCGGGTTTAATATCCAAGCATCTACGAAGTACTCAAAGCCACGTTCAAAACCATCAAGCCATAAATCAATTGCAGGTAATGCTTGATCATTATGCATCTCGTGATAAACAAGTGGTTCAAACTCAGTTAGTTCATTGGCAAATGCTTTTTTGACACGGCTGTGTTCAGCAATTAACAGTTTAATTAGCTTTTCTTTTTCTGTCTCAGATTTAAATTGAGGTAGTGCGTCTTCTTGCCAAACACCTTCTAACCAATCTTCATGATCTATCATGTCAGGGCAAAGCAATACAGCTGTCAGATACCCATCTAACATGGATAAAGAAAAAATATGCTCATCTTTATCAAAATCATCGGCAGGCTCCGGATATAAATTAAGCAGCAGATCATCGAGCTCGTTGGCTTTATTTGAATCAAATTTAGTGGCTTTGCTTGAGGCTTTGTTATGCATAATGCATCCTTGTTATTTATCATTTTTTGAAAGATGCTGGAGAGTATAGTTAAACTTAGCAAGCGAATCAAAATAAACACTAAGTTACATGAACAATAAAGCAAAAAAGCCATGGCAGAAAGTCTGTAAAATGCTTGATGAGTGTTATATACTGACACAAGCATTAAACGTAACTTAATCAGTTGAAGATGAAGACAGCAAAAGTAATTGCCCTTTTACAGCAAAAAGGGGGCTCTGGTAAGACAACAACCGCAATGAATATTTATGGTGGACTTAAGGAATTAGGTCATTCTGTATTAGTTGTTGATATGGATAAAGACAAGCCAGATGCTTGGTCGTGGGCGGCTAAAAATGAAGATTCGGCTGATAATGTTATTCAAGTGGATGAAAAGCACGCCAGAGAGGCAATTGCAGAAGTCAAATCAAAGGTGGATTATATCGTTATTGATACACCACCGAATTTCCAAACAGCAGCATTAAAAGCCGCTTTATTGGCTGATTTAGTAATTATTCCAGCAGCCCCTAGTGGTATGGACTTATCTGGACTTCTGGAAGCAAAGGATTTAGCTTTAACTGCTGATCGTCCCTATAAGCTACTTGCTAATCGCGTTGTTAAAGGCTCGAATATGTCACGCAGTTTGCTTAATGTGCTTGCAGAAGAGGGCAAATCTTTTAGTACGTTTATTCCACAAAGTGTTAAGTTTGTTGAAGCTGAGGCCTCTGGTATGTATATCGGTGATTACGCGCCTGAGAGCAATGTACATGTTCAGGTCAGAAGATTAGCCAAGGAAATCGTGGCCTCATTCTTAAGGGTGACTGCATGAGTGCCAAAATATCCTTAGCCAATAGAAAAAGGGTGCATGAATTAGGCAGTGTTGATGGCAGTGCTGATAATAAAAAGGAAGCGCTACTGGCGCTTAAGCTTAAAACCTTAAATGAGCATGCAGCACAATCAGGTGGATTGCTTAATATCAATTTAAATGAATTAATGCCAGATCCCAATCAGCCGCGTAAAATCTTTAGAAATATTGACACTTTAGCGCAGAGTATCGCGCAAAAGGGTATTATCCAACCGATTATTGTAACACCTAAAAAAGATGATGGTTTTTATCATATCATTGCCGGTGAGCGTAGGTTTAGAGCGGCAAAAGAGCTCAAGCTTGAAAGTGTGCCATGCATTTTACGTGATGAAGCGGACAATGATATTTTAATTATCCAACTGCTTGAGAATGAGCAACGTGAAAAAGTTTCTCCCTTTGAAGAAGCGGACGCTTTGACTGAGCTGGTGATGAAGCGTAAAGTGAATAAAGCAGAAGTTGCTGAGTCTTTAGGGCGTGAACCAAGTTGGGTATCGATGCGCTTAAAACTTGCCAAATCGTCACAAGCAATTCGCCTGTTAAGTCAGGATGGTTTGATCGATGATGTCCGTACATTGTATGAATTGAAAAAGCTTGAAGATGAATTACCGCAAGTTGCCAATCAATTTGTGCAAAAAGTGCGAGAGAATAAAATTCATGGCGCTTATCGTCAAGCGATCAAGCGTGCTAAAGAAACATGGTATAAGAAACAAGAAAAGCTTGACAATAAAGAAAGCTCCATTCAGATTGAGGAAATCTTGAATTTAGATGATGGCTTAATTGGTTTTAAAGCAGATAAAGAACATGCCAGTAAACTCTATACGTTCAAGTTATCAAAAGCGGCTTTGATGCAGCTCAAAGAGATGATTTAACGAGTTGAGGTTCAAAGAGATCTTAATGAAAATAGCCTTACTGCAAGCGGATCATATTCCGGAATATCGCCACTGTGTTTCAGGGGGAAATTATCCTGATATGTTTGCCAATCTTTTTTTGAAAGTCTCAACCATTGTCGATATTGATGTTTTTGATGTGACCGTTGGTAAGTACCCAAAAGATATTAATCATTATGATAAGTTTATTATTACGGGTAGTAAAGCGACATCATTTGAACGCCTGCCATGGATTTGTGTGCTAGAGGATTATATAAAGCAGCTTTTTAGTTTACACAAAAAGATGATTGGTATTTGCTTTGGTCATCAAATCCTAGCACAGGCCTTAGGTGGACGCGTTGAGCGCTCTGTGAAAGGTTGGGGTATTGGTGTACAGTGTATTAAAATACTTGAAAGACAAACTTGGATGTGTCCATTTAATGATCATCTAAGCTTGGCTTTCTATCATCAAGATCAAGTGGTTGAGCTGCCAAAAAGTGCCACTTTAATTGCCACAAACACCTTTTGCCCTGTACAGATGTTTATCATTGATAATTTGGTATGGGGAATGCAAGCTCATCCTGAAATGTTGCGTGCGCATAATCATTTATTAATAAAAGAGCAAAAAGAAGCATTATCACATTGCTTTGAGTCAGGTATAGATAGCTTGAGAATGCGTGATCACGGTAGGGTAGTTGCGCAATGGATGGTTAATTTTTTTGAAGGAGCTGATGATGACTGTTGGTAGTATTGTAGTATTTGGCGATAGCCTACAAGATAATGGCAATATAATTAAAACACTGGAAATTCCGGGCGAGCCTTATGATCGTGGTCGCTTTAGTGATGGATTGGTCGCTTGTGAGTATCTTGGCAAGATGCTCAAAGAAAAGCAGCAAACAATAGCGGATATTAAATTAAATAACTATGCTATAGGTGGCGCATGCACCTCAGGTAAAAATCCAAAATCACTATTAACAGCGCATGCTTTTTCAGTGCAAAATCAGATTGATCGCTATGTTGCACAACAAGGGCGCTTTGCCGATGACGCACTTATTATGCTAAATGGTGGTGGCAATAACTTCTTATTTGCCGTGCATAATGAAAAGCCTTTTTTAAACCTGGCCGCAGTCTATCGCGTTGCCAGTGATTTACTTTCTAGCATTGATCGCGTTATTAAGCTAGGGGCTAAGAGGATTGTTGTTTGGAATGTGCCGGATGTGACGGTCGCACCCGCTTATGAGGTGACCCCTTTTCCAAAACCGATAGTTGTTTGGCTTAAGAAATACATCAAGCGCAATATTGTTAAGCAAAATAAGCAGCTTGAAAGCGGTGTCAATAAGCTTAAAGAAAAATACCCTTTCGTACAGATTTATTTATTTGATGCTTATACCTTATTGCACGAAGCGTTAGAAACACCAATGGCATTTGGTTTTGATAATGCAACTGAAGCCTGTATTAAAAGCTTTGGTGGTGTTGATGCTAATGGTGAAATCCAAACAGACATTTCCATTGAGCATGATCCACAAACACACTTGTTTTGGGACTATGTGCATCCAACAACAAAAGCACAAAAGATGCTTGCTGAAAAAATATTTGACTTACTACATCCGCTGTAGTGAATTATTAACCATATTAAATAACAAGGATAAACAAGATGATCGTATTAGCTGGTGATGTTGGTGGAACCAATACACGCTTGCAATTGACTGAGTGTAACAATAAAAAGTCAAAAGTATTATTTGCTAAAAAATATTTGGCGGTTGATTTTAAAAGTTTATCTGCCATTATTGAGAAGTTTCTTGCTGAATCTAAAGTTGATAAAGTGCTGATTAAAGCCGCTTGCATTGCAGTGGCAGGTCCTGTTAAAGATGGTGCGATTGAGTTTACCAACCTACCGTGGGGGCTCACGGAAACTGAATTAGCTGAAGTATTAACCCTAGATATTAGTAAGGTTAAATTGATCAATGATTTTGCCTCGATTGGCTATGGTCTAGATTCGCTAGAAACTAAAGATTTGATCTGTTTACAACAAGCACCAATTGATCAAAATGCACCTATTGCGATGGTTGGTGCTGGCACGGGCATTGGTATGGGAATCGTCACTAAACATGACAACAAGACTTTTGTTTACCCAAGTGAAGGAGGACATCAAGATTTTGCCCCTGTAGACGATGAACAAATTGGTTTGTTTCAATTTTTAAAGAAGAAACTTCATCGCGTCTCAATTGAGCGTATTTGCTGCGGCCCTGGTCTTGTTAACATCTATAAATATGTGGTTGCTAACCCTTTATACAATCAGCCGGAGTCACCTGAGTTAAGGCGTGATATGCACAAAGGTGGCGATCAAGCGCAATTAATCACGCAATATGCTGTTGAAAAGGGTGATCCGATGTCATTAAGGGCTGTGGATATCTTTATTCGGGTTTATGGTGCAGTTGCTGGGAATATGGCGCTTGCCACTTTGCCAAAACGTGGGCTTTATATTGTCGGTGGCATTGCGCCAAAGCTTATTACACAAATGCAAGATGGTCGCTTTATGAAAAACTTTCATGACAAAGGACGTATGACAGGCTTAATGAAAGAGATTCCGGTTTTTGTTGTGATGGATACTGATGTTGGTATTAAAGGGGCGAGCGCTTTTGCCTTATCGTTGTGCGAAAAATAATCCTAGTATTTTTAGATATTTGCGATAAGATGGGTAGTGAAGCTTTTTGATTATTTTTTTCTACGCTTTCACATTTTTTTTGCTGAATTAACTTAAAAAAGGAGATATATGCAAAACAATACAGAAAAACGACCACTAGACATTGTCAGTGTGTCGGTTTTAACATTAACACCGATTGCGGCATTAATATTCATTCCCTATTATGCCGTCACTTATGGCTTTTCGTTAGCTGATTGGCTTTGGTTTGCCTTTTTTATGATAGCAACCGGTTTGTCGATTACTGCAGGCTATCATCGCTTATGGTCGCATCGCGCTTATAAGGCAAAAGCACCCCTTAAGATCTTTTTTATGCTATTTGGTGCGGCAGCTTTACAAAACAGTATTATCAAATGGTCATCAGACCATCGTAAGCATCACCGCCATGTTGATGATAAAGAACTAGACCCTTATGCAGCAACGAAGGGCTTTTGGTATAGTCATTTCACTTGGATGTTAAGAGAATTACCAAAGAAAGTAGGCAAAATCGAAAACGTTAATGATCTTGAGAAAGATAAAATTGTTGCTTTCCAACATAAATATTATGTGCCATTAGCTATCTTTATGTGTGTATTGCTGCCAATGCTTATCGGTGCGACCTATGGTAGTATCGGAGGTTGTTTGTTGTTGGCGGGCTTACTGCGCTTAGTGCTTAATCATCATTTTACATTCTTTATTAATTCGTTGGCGCACGTTTGGGGTAAACAAAAATACTCAGATGAGAATACTGCGCGAGATAATCCTATTTTGTCATTAGTAACTTATGGCGAAGGCTATCATAACTATCATCACAAATACGCTGGTGACTATCGTAATGGTGTTAAATGGTATGACTTTGATCCTTCAAAATGGATTATTTTTAGCGCGTCAAAAATTGGCTGGGCATATGATCTAAAAACCACACCAAAACCCGTGATTGAAGCAGCTCGCGCGTCGATGCAATTAAAACAAGCACAAAACAAACTTAAAGATAAGCGTTATATTAAATTGGTTGTTGATTTTGAGCAGCGTCTAGAGACGCAATACAAGTTACTTTTTGATAGCATCAGAGATTGGGCAAAAGCCAAGCAAGCTTGTCTACAAGCAAAAAAGGATAAACTGTCTTCAACACAAATTATTCAACTTAAAGAGCGCTATAAGGAATTAAAGCGTCAATTCAAAACTGAACGCAAAGTATGGCGTGTGATGGCATATTCATCAGCTAAATTTGCTAAGTCACAAAATGGACGTGCTGCTTAGTAATGAATCAATAATAATTTGCGTCAACTAGTACCTCTCCCCTTGTGAGAGAGGTCGTGCAGCTTAAGCTGCACGGGTGAGGGGTGCAATTGAAGCTCAACTTATTTTTGCATTATTACTTAGAGTGAATTTCAAACTTTTATATCTAGTGCTTGTTTCCTTAAGTTTTTGTTAAGATTTCCCTTTTAATTTTGTTATGTTTTTGAGCATAATCAATCTTTTGATTGACGATTTAAATTAACTTAACACTTAAGGAATTAGCATGAAAAAATTATTATTATCTTTGGGTTTAATTGCCGTCTCTAGTGCCGCTTTTGCTGCCACCTATCAAGTTTACAATGAGCCAACTACTAATGCTAAAGTGGTGTCTGAGCTCACCGATCAGAATCAAAATCAATATATTCAATTCTTCCAAAAAGGTGATTGGATTAAAGTTGCCGATACAAAAACAGGACAAGTGGGCTGGGTGAATACGGCACAAGTTAAGCATGCGCAAATGCAAACACAATACCAACAAGCGGTCAATGCACTTAATATGCAGCAAAAACAGTTAAATGCTGAACGTCAAGCATTTGAGCAAAGATATCAACAAGCAGCACATAAGCTTCAACAGCAAATGCAGCAGCTGAAGCAGCAAATGGGTCAAGCACAGTCACAAAATGTACCAACGCAAGCAGCAGCTCAGCCTGCACAAAAAACGGTAGTATCAAATGCCAGTCCGAATGCCAATGCTAATCAGATGCAGCGTTCATTTAATGCCGTAAGCATTCAAACCAATCAAGATGGCAAGACCGCTACAGTAACCAGAGAATGGTTGGGCAAAGATGGCAAAATGCAAAAAGAAGTCAAGCAAGTGCCAGTGAGTGAATTACAAAAGATGTCTTTAAATTTTTAATTTATAACTAATAAAAAATTACCCACCAACCGTATACATGCTCATTTTCTCAAAGGGGATGGGCTTGTTTTTTTTATATTTAACTTATTTTCACAATACGTGAGCGCTGACTCATCATCACGCTCACTAGTGCACATACAGATAATACCGATAAAATAATAGCTAAAGGTAACTGATTCTTTAAGGGAATAAAGGCAGCTAATGCCGTTAATAATCCAGCACCGAAGTTTTGTACACCACCCAAAACAGCTCCTGCTGTTCCGGCAATGCTTGGGAATTCTTCTAACGCTTTAGTGGTTGCAGTAGGAAAAATCAGACCGCATCCTAAGAAATACAAACAGCCTGGCAGAATAATACTTAAGCTTGTTACGCCAAATATATAATAGGATAAGCCAAGCGCTATACCGCTAATCAAAAGGGTAAAACAACCAATGAGTAATAAGTGATCAAGACTATAACGTCGTGCAAGGCGCGCTGAGAGGAAGCTTCCAAACATATAACAAGGCAAAGGGATAATAAACAACAAGCTAGCAACTGCCGGAGAAAGCTTTAAAACAGAGGTAAACAAAGCCCCTGAGCTAACTTCAAATACAGCAATGCCAGCATTGGCAACGATAAGCAAAATCAAATTAATCATGAAATTGCCATTGGATAGCACAGTTTTATACTTGGCTAGAAGATTACCTTTACTTGATTTTTGTGTATTGGTTTCAGGAAAAAAAAGCCATTGAATGACAAGAAGCAAAATACCGTAAATGGTTAGAAAAACAAAGATAGCGCGCCAACTGTGGAGATCAGTAAAAATCCCCCCTAGCAATGGGGCAAGTAATGGTGCAAAAATAAGTGCAATTGCCATAATGCTATTGGCGCTATGAAGTTTCGTCCCAGAATATAGATCACGCATTACAGTTCGCGCCATGACCCCAGCAACAGCAATACCGCTTCCTTGTAGGAAGCTTGCAATCAAAAGGGTTATAAAGTGCGTTGCAAAAACAGCTAAGATAGACCCCAGTGCAAAAAAGAAAACACCAAACAAAATCATTGGTTTGCGACCAAAGCGATCGGAATAAGGGCCATAAAAAAACTGCAATAAACCATAAGGAAATAGGTAACAAGCGATGACCGCTTGCATGCGCCCAACGCTAACGGAAAACTCATGTGCCATTTGCGTTAATGCAGGTACGTAAATGGTATTGGTCATTTGCCCTGCGGCAGTGAGCAAAATAATAAGCAACAAAATGCGATAAAAATGACGATCAAAATTAGCCATGTTTATACTTCAATAACTAGGGTTGAATAAACTTGCCGCCATCATAACGCAAACCATAAAAAATAATAGCCTCAGACACTGAAAAAACATGGATTAATGCTGTAAATGAATGAATGATGTGTATATACTGCGACTTAAACTAAGCAGAAATATTTAAAAGACAGAAAAAGATAAATGTTACTTACTTTAGATGTTGGCAACTCTCATATTCATGCGGGTGTTTTTGATGATGATGAATTGATATTACAGTTTCGTTATACTACGGCATCAGCACATGGTAGCTCAGATCAAATAGGTATTTTTCTAAGGCAAGCATTGAGTGAAAATAGTCTTGATCCAAATAAAATAAAGGGTGTTGCTATTGCCTCTGTGGTGCCGGCAATTAATTATTCACTGCGTTCTGCCATTTTAAAGTATTTTGATTTTGAACCATTTTTCTTGCAACCTGGTGTCAAAACAGGCTTAAAGATGCAAGTAGCGACACCCAAAGATGTTGGTGCTGATCGAATTGCAGGGTGCATTGCCGCTGTTGAGTTATTTGCCAACAAAGATATTTTGGTGATTGATTTGGGTACAGCGACAGTTTTTGATGTCGTGCGTAAAGATAAAGCCTATTTAAGTGGTGCTATTTTGCCAGGAGTACGTATTTCTCTAGAAGCGTTAAGTAGTAATGCTGCCCAGCTTTCGTCAGTGAGTATTGTCAAGCCAATGATGGCAATAGGTAAAGATACTGATACTAATCTGCAATCAGGTATTTACTATGGGCATTTGGGTGCATTAAAAGAGCTTAAATCAGCAATGATTCAGGAATTAAAAACAGACCTAAATGCGGTTATAACGATTGCAACCGGCGGTTTTTCACAATTATTTAATGTTCCAGGATTATTTGATGCCATTGTGCCAGACTTGGTATTGCAAGGCATTAAAATAGCATTTGATAAAAATAAATAATGAAGTACAAATCATGATAAAAAAACCAAACGCTAAACAAGCTGAAGAAGCAATAAAAACTTTATTAGAATACATCGGTGAAGACCCTAATCGTGAAGGGTTAATTGAAACACCAAAGCGTGTTATTAAGTCATATGCTGAGTTTTTCAAGGGGTACGAGGAAGAACCAGATGAAATCTTATCAAAGACATTTGAAGATGTTGAAGGCTATGATGAAATTGTACTTTTAAAAAATATGCGCTTAGAGTCCTACTGTGAGCATCATATGGTGCCAATTATCGGTAAAGCACATGTTGCTTATCTGCCTAACGGCAAAGTCGTAGGCATTAGCAAAATAGCGCGTGTGTTAGATGTGTTTGCCAAACGCTTACAAACACAAGAGCGTTTGACAATGCAAATTGCCTTGGCAATTGAAAAAGCATTAGCGCCCAAAGGTGTTGCAGTGATTATTGATTCAATGCATCAGTGCATGACAACACGCGGGGTACACAAGTCTGAAACCTCTACAGTCACAAGTTGTATGCGTGGAATTTTTAGAAAAGATGAGAAAAGTCGCAGTGAATTGATGTCACTGATTTCAGGGCTGTAAGAAAAGTTAAAAAAAAGCGCTGCGTTTACTTGGTCTAAGCATTATAGTCTGTATAATATTTGTATCGTAAGTTTTATTTTTAACAACAATGAAAAAGCTTTTTTTAGGTCTCTGCTTTTTAATGACAGGTTGTGCGAGCACGCATGAAATCGTTGCTAACTCGATGCAAAAGACAGTTGCAGCTCAAAGTAATGATATCCATTTTCGTGATGGGTTAGTAAAGTTACCTAAGGATGCTACGGCATATATGGCATATCCCAATAATGGTTATGATGATTTACGCAGTTATCCTGAAAGTGCCAAGGAAACACTGTTAATTTTGAATGATGCACTAAAAGATCACTTTAAAACCTTGACGCTTGCATCACATTTCCAATCGGCACAGTTTGAATACTTAGCCGCGCGGAATAAAAAATATGACTACTTTATTTTGCCTAGAATCAGTAAATGGACAGAAAGTTATACATTATTAACCGGTGTTGCCGATCAAGTTGAGTTAAGTATTAAAATATATGATCTAAGAACGAACCAACTCATTGATGAAGTGCATATTAACAGCACAAGCTCAAAAATGCCAGGCTTTGAGAAAACACCGCTTGAGTTATTGCATGAACCATTAACTGCAATTGCCGAGAATTTATTTATGCAAGGAAAGCCAGCTGATGCCTAGTAATAATCACAAACTTGATAGTGCTTATGCAATTTTGCCAATAGCATTTGCAGATAATACAAATCAACCATTTTTTAAAGAGTGTCCAGAGTCGAGACTCATTTGTGGCGGTAAAGATGTTTTTGATCGAGATTATTATATGCAGCATGAGGCATATCATGCATGGCAAAAAATGCAGCAAAGCGCTTTGCAAGAAGGTGTTAACTTGATGGTTGTTTCAGCATTTCGTAGTTACTTGTATCAAGCCAATATTATTTTAAATAAGTTAAATAAAGGCTTATTGCTAGAACATATTTTAAAAGTTTCTGCTTTGCCTGGGTTTAGTGAACATCATACGGGCTGCGCTTTGGATTTCACCTCAGATGAGGAGTGTGAAGTGCTAACAGAAAGTTTTGAGCAAACCAAAGCCTTTAAATGGCTGTCAATGCATGCCCATGAGTTTCAATTCACTTTAAGCTATCCACGAGACAATGTTTATGGGTTTATTTATGAACCTTGGCATTGGTGTTATAAAACATCTTAAGTTGTGCTATGATTCACGATCTTAGTGAATACCGATTTTAAACCATTAAAGTATGTTAAAACATTATGCGTTGATACTTGAATATGCAGGCACCAATTACTGTGGCTGGCAGCGCCAAAATCATAGCGATAGTGTACAAGCGCGCTTAGAAAAAGCATTATCCATTATTGCCAATGAACCGATTGAAGTGGTCTGCGCCGGTAGAACGGATACCGGTGTGCATGCTACAGCACAAGTGATAAATTTTTCTAGCTCAGCAATCAGGCAAGAAAAGGCATGGGTATTGGGTGTTAATGCGCATTTGCCTAATGATATTAATGTCTCTGCTGTCTATGAGGTTAATGCGGAGTTTAGTGCGCGCTTTAGTGCATTATATCGACGCTATCAATATGTGATTTATCAGAATAAAACTGCCAGTGCATTATGGCATGAGCGAGTAACTTGGATTAATCAGTCATTGGATATAAGCAAAATGAATACAGCTTGCGCGTATTTGCTTGGTGAGCAGGACTTCAGCTCCTTTCGTTCATCACAATGTCAATCAATTAGTGCCAAGCGTAATATCCATCATGCGCACTTTATTCAGCATGGACAGTTTATTATTTTTGATATTCAAGGAAATGCATTTTTGCATCATATGGTCAGAAATATTGTCGGATCAATGCTAGAGGTGGGTTTAGGCAAAAAATCACCCGATTGGATCAAAGAATTGACCAATGCAAAAGATCGCACGCAAGCAGGTATTACAGCACCTCCTCAAGGTTTGTACTTAATTGAAGTGGGTTATCCACGAGAATTAGATATTATTGCCTATCAAGAAGTGCCGTTTAAGAATGACAATATACTGTGATGAGTAGCATTAATCTGTGGTATAAGATCAGAAATATCACCATCGTTTTTAATTACAAAATCACTAAATGTGTGGCGTTCATCATCACTAATTTGGCTTTGAATCATTAATAAAGCTTGTGATTTTGTTTGGTTATCGCGTTTTATAATGCGATCAAGTTTGGTTTCCATACAGGCGCATATCGAGATGATTTTCTTAAGATAAGGATAGTTAGCAAGTGTTGCCGTTGTTAAAAGTGGGATATCGATGATCGTATAGATGGATTGGCTTTTTGAGAGTTTTAATTCGATCTGTTGGCGAATAATCGGATGCATAAGATTGTTTAACCAAGTGCGTGCTGATGTATCTTGACTGATAATGCTGCGTAAGACTTTTCTATCAATCATACCGTTAGTTATGACTGTATCGCCAAACTCATTAATAATCGCTTCAATGACTTCAGATAAGAGGATAACTTCTCTAGCAACTTGATCCGCACAGATAATATCAATGTTATGCAGCTCATGAAAAAGATTAGCAACTGTTGTTTTACCGCTACCAATACCGCCAGTCAATGCAACGGGAAACATGTTTTAATATACCTTGTTATTTTTTCTTGATAGGATAGCGCTGTTTACCTGATATGCATAGAGTAATTAAAGTAATTAACACCTTAAGGGACACAATATGCCTGAGACGATATTATCTACCGCCAAGAACACAACAAAGCACCTTGTCAGTATCAAAGATTTAAAACGTGATGATTTTGATCGACTGATGAAACTTGCGCATGATGCCGAGCACGGTAAACTCATAAATAGTTTGAGTGATAAGATTATTGCCAGCTGTTTTTTTGAAGCATCGACACGCACACGTTTATCCTTTGAAGCAGCGATTCATCGCTTAGGTGCTAAAGTCATTGGTTTTGCTGATGCGCATAATACCTCTTTTGGTCAGAAAGGCGAGAGCTTAAGCGATACCATCCAAATGCTTAATGGCTATGCGGATGCGATTGTTATGCGTCACTTTGAAGCAGGGAGTGCTGAAATTGCTGCAAATGTCTCGCATATTCCTGTGGTTAATGCTGGTGATGGTGCTAATGAACATCCTTCGCAAACCTTGCTTGATCTCTTTACGATAGAACAAAAGTTTGGAAAGATTGATGGTGTTAAAATCGCGATGATTGGGGATTTGCGTTATGGTCGCACCGTGCATTCATTAAGCTATGCGTTATTGAATTATCGAGATATTACTATTTATTATGTGGCACCTCAGGCATTACAAATCCCGGAAGAAATTTTAACTCAACTTAAAAAGAAAAACATAACGGTGCATTGTGTTGAAAGCTTAGCTGATGTCATTGGTGTGGTTGATGTATTATATATGACGCGTTTGCAAAAAGAGCGTTTTTCCGAAGAAGATGGGCATACGATGGATTATGTGCTTACGGCGGATATGTTAATCAATGGTGCGCATGATGATTTAATTGTTATGCACCCACTACCACGTGTGCAAGAGATTTGCAATTCGGTTGATAGCACTCAATACGCGTGGTATTTCCAGCAGGCTAAAAATGGCGTATTTATGCGTCAAGCGATCCTTTATAATTTGTTAAAGGTATGATTTTCAATCATGCAGCAAGTTGATAATAAGACTTCCCAAGATCCTAAAATCCAAAATTGGGATGAATTGGATTTACCTAAAAGCTGGGTTGATGAGTTAAATTTTAAATCACCTGTTGCATGGGCTAAGCTAATAAAAGCTATTTTTTATCCAAAGCATAAAACGGTATGTGTAGATGAGGAATTATTGCAGGCAATGCCTATTCCTAAGTATGTTTTACAGGAGTTTCATAATATTCCTTGTGGAAACTATTCAAAGCTATTAACTCGTGGTTATATCAAAGGCTTTGATATTGCGATGCTTAATCAAGTTGATTCCATACGCAAAAAAATATCACAGTATCTTAAAGATTGTCATGCAGTTTTGGATATCGGTTGTGGTGGTGGAAAAACTGCCAATGTAATTTATCAAGAAGGCGCTTACGATACTTGGGGGATTGATCCTAGTCCCTATTTACTAAAGCATGCTGCTTTAGACTACCCACATATAAAATTTATTCAAGGTGTTGCTGAGGCATTGCCATTTGCTGATGAGCGCTTTGATGGATTAAGTGCATGCTATGTGTTACATGAAATTCCACCAAAATACATCAAACAACTCATCGCGGAAGCTTCACGTGTGCTTAAAAAGGGTGGGTTATTTGTCATTGCTGAACCATCACCAGTGCAGTATCAAGATAAAATATGGCAATTATGTAAAAGCCATGGGGTAACAGGTGTTTATTTCAAAATATTAGCACGCAAATTAAATGAACCCTTTGTTAAAGCATTTCATCAGTTGGATTTACATGAATTATTTATTGAAGCAGGATTTGATGTATTAGAGGATCAAAAAGAGATGCCACATCGGTTTATTTGTGTCAGAAAGCGCTAAAGATTGCTATTTTTTACTGCTTGATTTTGAAGCTAATAAATTTAAAGCATTTGCAACATCAAATGCCTGAATCTTATCGTAGATATAGATCTTATACAGCGCACGATTTGATGTGTTAATAATGTTGATAATGAAATAACTATTTTTCTTGTAAAGTTTAACTTTAGAGATTGAAGTATAGTAAATACGTTTATGTTTCTCATATGTCAATGAAGATGATGAACTGCTTCCTCCAGCTATGACAGTAGTGGAGTTTAATATTGGAGTTGCGGAGCTATAACCTCTTCCACTGGAGGCGGTCGCTAAACCATAAGATAGTAATATGTAATCATCGTTAAAATAGACTGCTGCAGGTTTAAATTTTTCAGGTTGCTCCATAATAGCTTGTTCAATTATTGATTGGGCTTTGGATATGTTCTCAATAGACTTATCAGGGTAGGAGATCAGCTTTGCGCAACTTGATAAAGTTAAGATTAATAATATTGCAATGATAAGCTTATAATAACGACGAGCTCTAACTGGTTTGTTTGATGTGTTCATTGATTAATCCTTAATCTTATTAATATGCTGTTGAGTATAGCTAAAGAAATGGTATTAATCTAAAGCTGTTAAACTCTTGACGCTATTACATTACCTTTTAATGCCACGCCTGACATCCATAAACCATTTTCACACACATAAGTATCTGTGCTTGATGTCGTGTTATTTTTCCAATTCGATTGAATATTAGCAACGCCATTGCCACCCATTTCTTTGGCTTGGTTTTCTAAGCTTAGCAGTGCTGAATAGAATACCCAGTTACAAGAAGCGACAGGATCTTTAGCAAAAGCATTAGAACGACGGCTTGTTGTAATCTCACCTAAGTCTTTAGCGCCTGCGGGAGCTGAGTTTTTGCCGAAGTAAAATTTAAAATCACTTGTTTGCGTTTTTACCTTTGTAGGCATTGAGCTCATCGCTTGATTGATGTTGTAATTGCCTAATCCAGTATTTGATGAGCAAGCGCTTATTGCCAAAGCTGTTGTTGCAACAAATATTGGCAAGGTTATGTTGATGAGTTTAGATTTTTTCATTTTTTGATAAATAAGTATGATATTAGTGGGTGAATTTTATCAGGATGTCTTAATAAGTGAAAGAGAATAAATTCAATTACCCCTCACCCGTAGAGCCTATGCTGCACGAGCGGCCCCGCAAGGGGAGAGGTGAAGGTTTGTCACTATTATTTAGTAACTCATTTGCAAAATTTTTAAACTGTCCTCAGGGGTGATGTCAGCATGCTCTCCCAATGCAATAAGACCATTATCTTTCAGGTTATTAATAATGTCGTCAAATTTATCCTGAGCTAATTGATAAGCACTAATTTTGGTTGGGTTGCCCATTTGCTCAAAAAAGGCGCGTGTTTTCTCAATAGCGATTTGCACTTTTGTTTCATCATCAAGCGCTTTATCAACCTGCCATACACGTTCAGCGTATTGAATTAATTTGGCTTGTTTTTTATCCTTCTTATACTCCATGATGCTTGGTAGAATAATCGCAAGGGTTTGCGCATGATCCAAGCCGTAAAAGGCTGTTAATTCATGCCCAATCATATGTGTTGCCCAATCGGTTTTTACACCCTGAGCGATGAGCGTGTTCAGTGCTAAAGTAGCTGCCCACATAATGTTAGCACGCACATCATAGTCATTAGGTTGAGTCAGTACTTTTTCACCTTCTTCAATTAACGTGCTGAGAATGCCTTCAGCAAAACGATCTTGTAATTGAGCATTTTGCGGATAAGTTAAATATTGCTCCATCACATGGACAAAGGCATCAACAACACCGTTGGCAACTTGTCTTGCCGGCAGGGTGTAAGTTGTCTCGGGATCAAGAATTGAAAAAACAGGGAATACTTTTTCATGCATAAAGGCAAGTTTTTTATTCAACGCTCGGCGCGAGATAACTGATCCTGAGTTCATTTCAGAACCTGTCGCAGGCAGTGTTAACACACAGCCAAAAGGTACAGCCTCAGTAATATCAGCATGTTTAGCTAAAATATCCCATGGATCACCTTTGAATTTAGCAGCTGCAACTATAAATTTAGTAGCGTCAATAACCGAACCGCCACCAACAGCTAATACAAAATCAATATTATTTTGTTTGATGAGTTCAACTGCTTTAAGGCAGGTTTCATATTCAGGGTTTGGTTCAATACCTGAGAATTCAGTTACTTGATGGTCAGCTAACGCTTTTTTTACTTGGTCATAAACACCATTTTGTTTAATGCTGCCACCACCGTAGATTAATAGTACTTTTTGATCTTTGGCAATGGCATGACTTAATTGTGCAATTTGCCCTTGACCGAAGTAAATACGAGTTGGGTTGTAATAGATAAAGTTTTCCATAAGATGCTCCATTTTAGATTTATGCCATCATCGATTCGGTGGCATTAACGGAGTCAAAGTGTAGCATATCCCCTCATGGCTTTATAGCGATTTGCGCTTATTTATGAGGTATTTCATTGCTAATACCATAAGGCATTCCGCGATAAACAACGCCAAACTCACTGTTTAGATTATGGTGTAAAATGACAATTGGCGTAAGGATTCAAGCGCATAAAAAACCGATGAAGTCAAAAGAAACCGACGTTTCAGTTTTGTTACAAAATCAATTCTGACTTTTGCTTTTTAATAAACGCAAACTGTTAAAGACTACGAGTAAAGATGCCCCCATATCAGCACCAATAGCCATCCAGATATTAGCAAGTTCAAGAAGTGCTAGTGCCATAAAGATGACTTTAAGTCCCAAAGCAAAGGTGATGTTTTGCTGAATAATGGTTTTAACACGTTTGGCATGTTTGATTAACCATGGCAATTTAGCTAAATCATCGGACATCAATGCAATATCAGCTGTTTCAATCGCAACGTCACTGCCGGCATCCCCCATAGCAAGACTTAAGTCAGCCGTTGCCAAAGCAGGGGCATCATTAATACCATCACCAACCATTGCAACTGTTTGATATTGTGCTTGTAGCGCTTTGATTTTGGCTACTTTATCTTCGGGTAAAAGCTCAGAGTAAACCTCATCAAGTCCGGCTTGCTCTGCAATAAACTGTGCAGCTCCCTTATTGTCACCGGTTAATAGCGCGGTTTTAATACCAAGAGCATTGAGTTTAGTTAGGGTTTCTTTTGCATTATCTTTGATGCTGTCAGCAACGGCAAAAAGCCCTAGAATATGATTGCTGTTAGCGAAGATTAATAATGAATGTCCTGTTTTCTCTAATGCAAGAATTTGGTCATGAAAAGCGCTTAGGCTTGTTGTGATTTCTGTTTTTTCATGTAGATATTTATGGCTTCCTATCCAGTAATTGTGATCATTAATTTGTCCGGTAATCGCTTTACCTTTAATAATTTGAATATTAGAAGCATTAAAGGTTTTTTCTAATTTAAGCGCCGCCATTTTATTAAAGATAGCATGTGCTAAGGGGTGATTATTGCCTTCTTCAAGTGCAGCAGCAAGTTGTAGTAATTCATTATCACTATACTCTTTTGAGATATTAATAATTGACTGAATAACCGGTTTTCCTTGGGTAATCGTCCCTGTCTTGTCAAAAGCAATCGCTTTAAGCTTTGCGGGTAACTCAAGAAAACTGCCCCCTTTGATTAAAATACCAAGGTTAGCAGCGGCACTTAAGCCTGAAACAATACTCACAGGTGTCGAAATAACTAAAGCGCAAGGACAGGCGATGACGAGAATAACTAGGGCTTCATAAATCCAGTTGTACCAACTGCCACCAAATAATAATGGTGGGGTAATCGCGACTAGCAGGGCAAATAGCATCATCAAAGGAGTGTAGTATTTGGCAAATTGCTCAACCCACATCTCGGATTTTGCCTTATTCGCTTGCGCTAATTCCACTTGACGGATAATGTTTGACAGCGTTGATTCAGTGGCAAGTTTTGTAACTTGGACGTATAAGAGACCATCTTCATTTAAACTGCCGGCAAAGACAGGATCACCTGATTTTTTTTCAACAGGTAATGACTCTCCAGTGATTGGTGCTTGATTAATAAAGCTCTCACCTTCTTTAACAACACCATCCAAAGGAACACGTTCACCGGGTTTAATGACGATTGTTGCACCAATGTTAACTTCTTCAACCTTCTTAACATCGATATTTTTATGGTGTGAGCAATAAACATTAGCAGTTTCAGGCGCTATTTCTAGTAATGATTGAATCGCTTTTCGAGCCTTACCAACACTCCAAGATTCTAATAGTGAAGCGATCGAGAATAAAAAGACAATCATGCCAGCTTCTAGCCATTGTCCTAAACATACCGCACCAATAACAGCAATGGTCATTAAAAGATTAATATCAGGTCGCATACGTTTTAACGCTGCCCATGCTTTAGGATAAATAAAAAAGCCACCAACGATTAACGCCAAAACATAAAAAACAATCGAGCTAACAGGTTGAGCAGTTGCTGCACCATGCTCACCAATAAGGGCATCTAAAAATCCATGATAGCTGCCATGGATGGCAAAACCTATGATTAAAAACAGTGCACAAATCGGTGTTAATAGGCTGCGCATGTGCTTTTGCCAAAAGCTTTCGCTATTGGTTTGTTGTTTGATTTCATATTGTTGCCAACTGATAAATTGGTAGCCTGTCGCTTTGAGCCTTTTTTCAATTTCAGCTTGTGTAAATTGTTGTGTTTGATTGTGGATCATAAGCTTGCCTTTCAATAGGTTAAACTGTAAAAGGCTTTCATCTTTGACATAAGGCAGAAGCTCTCGTTTTACTACAGAAACTTCATCTAAACAGTCCATGCCATAAATTTTATATTCAAACATTTTGCTTCACCTTTTTCCCCTTTGTTTGATTAATGGGTTTCATCCGACCAGTGTTTATACATATCTTGTAAAATACAATACACATGCTCGTCGTATAAGGAATAGAGTACTTGTTTACCCTGACGCTCACCTTTAATCAGACGTTGTTGTTTCATTAGCTTTAAATGATGACTAACCAGAGGCTGAGAGACTCTAAGTTTTTCGACAAAGTGATTAACCGGCGTTGCCTCTTTTGCGCATAAGAATAAAATGCGCATACGATTGGCATCACCCATGATCTGACACACATCAGCAATTCTCGTCAAAATAAGTTCATCTACATCACTCATCATAAATCCATAAATTTTTATATAAAAAATAATTTATACAATTTAGATGAAAAGGTCAGTGATGTAAAGCAGTTAATATCACATTCGTGTTGATGCCAGTAATTAAAAATTTACTGTAAAAAAATTATTTTTTTGTTATATTTGTCGCCCTTGAAAATACAGTTCACAATTCGGAGTGTTATGACTTCCACCTCGTATCAGGAAAAACTAGCTCAAATGCCATTGGCAAAATCTTGGGCAGTGGTAATTTTAATTTCATTTTTCTTTTTCTTTGAATTTGGCTTAGGTAATGCTTTTAATACATTAACACCTGCTATTTTAAACGCTTATCCAGATTTGACCCCAGTAAGTGTGAGTTTTATTGCCAGTTTATATTTTTATACGAATATCGCGTGTTTAATTCCTGCAGCATATATTCTAGATAGATTCTCACCGCGTTTAGCTATATCAATCGCTTTACTCGTCTGTGCATTGAGTATTTTTGCAATGACATTGACAACAAGTATATATGTGATGGGTATTTCTCGCCTATTTATGGGTATGGGCGCGAGTTTTAGTCTTGTCGGTTGTATTCGCATCGCAACAAACTGGTTCCCAGCAAATCGCTTAGGTTTTGTCATTGGTATTATTATTGCGATTGGTATGCTAGGTGGTTATGCAGCACAAGCGCCTGTTGGCTATTTGCTTGACGCTTTTGGTTTAGCCCAGACCTTACGCATAATTAGCTTGTTTGGTTTAGTGTTAGCAATCCTTATTTTTATTGTTGTGCGTAATGCCCCAAAAGAATTAGTAGCAGCGCGTACAATGCAAACTAAAGCTTTGCGATCTGAGTCTATCTTAGCAACCTTAAAGCTTGTGTTATCCAAGCCACAAAACTGGTACGCTGGTCTTTATGTCGGCTTGATCAATATTGGCACATGGATGTTGGGTGGCATGTGGTCAAATGAATATTTGATGAAAACGCATGATGTTAGCATGCTAGAAGCGCGTTCGATTACGGGGTATATATTTTTAGGTATGATCTTTGCTTATCCGTTTTGGGGTTGGTTGACTGAACGTATGCGTCGCCGTAAACAGCCACTGATTCTTGGCGGTGTAACATCAGTGATCATCATTGCCATTATTATGTTTTGCACAGTGAGTGTTGCACAATTATCAGTATTATTTTTCTTACTAGGGTTTGTTACGAGTGCGCAAACCGTTGCTTATCCATTTGTTGGTGAAACCAACCCGATGAAAAATAATGCCATTGCAACAAGTATTGTGTCGATGAATTCATTATTATGGGGTGGCGTAATCGCTATGCCATTATTTGGCGTGATGACAACATGGTTTAATCACAGTAAAGGTTTGGATGATATGGCAGCCCCTGGGCTTAATTTTGGTATGGGGATTTTGCTAATTGGCTTTATCATTAGTATTATATTTGCTTTATTCATTAAAGAGACGTATTGTAAGCGTCAAGTGGACTAAGTAAGGGAAAATATGCAATTTCTTGAATTTGAAAAACCAATTGCTGAATTAGAAGCAAAGATTGAAGCGTTGGCTAAATCCAATGCACATAGTGAAGATGTTCAACAGGAAATCGAGAAATTACAAGGTAAAACGACCGATTTAATGAAGAAGATTTATAATTCATTAAGCGATTGGCAGATAATTCAATTGGCGCGTCATCCTGAGCGCCCATATTTTTTAGATTTGCTTAATAAAGTTTTTACTGATTTCCAAGAGCTGCACGGTGATCGCGCTTTTGCAGATGATAAAGCAGTTGTTGGCGGGTTAGCCAAATTGGGCGATCAAGCAGTGATGGTGATTGGTCAGGAAAAGGGGCGCAAAACAAAAGATAAACTGCGTCATAATTTTGGCATGATGCATCCAGAAGGTTATCGTAAAGCACTCCGCTTAATGAAATTGGCTGAAAAGTTTAATGTGCCTGTGATTACATTTATTGATACACCAGGTGCTTATCCCGGTGTTAAAGCCGAAGAACGCGGGCAAAGTGAGGCGATTGCGCGCAATTTGCTTGAAATGTCTAAGCTTAATGTGCCAATTATTTGCATGGTGATTGGTGAAGGTTGCTCAGGAGGAGCGTTGGGTATTGGTGTGGGTGACAAGCTGGTGATGCTCGAGTACAGCTATTTTGCCACAATTTCACCAGAAGGGTGTGCTTCAATTTTATGGAAAACAGCCGAAAAAGCCGCCGATGCCGCTGAGATTATGGGTATTACTGCTAAGCGTTTAAAAGAGCATAACATTGTTGATGAGGTCATCAAAGAGCCTTTGGGTGGTGCGCATCGCAATATTACTGAAGCCGCAAAGGAAATCAAGCTGACTTTAGAGCGTTTGTTAGGTGATTTAAGTGCACTATCTAATGATGATCGCTTGGCAAAACGCTATGACAAATTAATGTCTTTTGGTGCATTTGAGGGGTAATTATTTTAAAGGGCAGCTATTAAGAATGTCCAAACCATTTCTTCAATTTATTTTCTGCTTTTAATACATGTTTCTCTAATCTTGGAAAGCGATGCAATAGTTTGTGAAGCCATTTTCGTATTGGTGGGACAAGCCATGAAAGCACAATGATTCCTGCGAAAAAGAATACAAACCCCGGAATGATGGGCAAAACCGCACCCAGCAAGGCCAGTGCAAATAGAATGATGACAATGACGATGAGTAAGGTTTTTTTAAAGATAACGCGCATAGTTTATTTCGATGGGTTATTTTTATCAAACAGATAAAGGTAATCACCATAGCCTTTACTTAGCATCTCGTCTTTAGGAATAAATTGAAGTGCTGCTGAGTTAACACAGTAGCGAAGTCCTGTTGGCTTTGGTCCATCATTAAAAACATGTCCTAAATGTGAGTCAGCTACCAGAGATCTAACTTCTGTGCGTACAAGAAAGAAGAATTTACGATCTTCTTTTTCCTGAATATATTTTGTATCTATTGGTTTTGTAAAGCTTGGCCAACCTGTGCCTGAGTCAAACTTGTCAGTCGAGCTAAACAGTGGTTCGCCAGAAACTATATCAACATAAATACCTTCGCTTTTATTATTCCAATAGCTATTATCAAAGGGCTTTTCTGTTGCCTCTTCTTGAGTGACTTGGTATTGCAGCGTTGATAGTGTACTAAGTTTCTGCTTTTTTATATCGGCATTAAAATGTTGGTAATCAGTTGCCATTGCAATAACTCCTATACTTATTAAGATAAAGCCTATGCTAATATTACGCGGGTACATCTATATTCTCCTGCCAATTGCACTGTTTTGATTTTAGCAGGGTAATTGCTATAAAGTGATAACTTAAGAGAGTGAAAACAATAATGTAACAATTTTTTTACATGGCAATACCCTCTTGAAACGGTTTCTTCACATTTTTCTAAATATAATGCAATCAATTCGATCGCGTGATCGTTAGAAATAATAGTTTGAAATTTGAGTAATAGGAGCAGAAAATGATCATAACAAAACAGACACAACAAAAAGCATCAACTTGGCAAAAAATCAAAAAAGAATATATCAAGTTTTGTTCATTGCAAGCACAGTCACATTTATATTTATAAGGTTAGTTTTGTTTGTGGAAAAAGGTAAAGATAGTTGGGTTAATGCCAAGTTTATTGATCACAAAATAAGTTAATACCAGATTCCAGAAAATCATCGCAATTGCTGAAGCAATTGCGACACCAAAGGCATGTAAACTTGGAATAAGTGCAATGCCGAGGATAATGTTGATAACAAGTGCGATGTAAAAAACACGACACGTTGTTTTTTCAAATCCTGCCATATTTAAGATCGTAAAGACACTACCACATAGGACGTTAACCGCTTGACCAATCATTAACACACAAAACAGCGAATAGGCTTGTGTATATGCTTGACCATAAAGCATAGTAATCCAGTAGCCAGCAATAACTAAAGTTACCATGCCAAGAGTGGATAACCCGCAAATAATACGTGTATATTCAGTGATTTTGGCTTGGAATGCATCATGTGCTAACATTTTATAATCATTAGCCACTTGTGCCATAATATTGGCGCTAACTGCATTTAAAACAAAGACAACTAAAGCACTTAGTTGAAGTGCCACGGCATAATAAGCAATACTTTCATTACTAGAGAATATTTTCAGTAAGACAATGTCAATTTGACTTAGCAATAAATTACCCCATTTTAATAACATAAAAGCGAGATTACTGCCGTGTGGCTTATGACTTTTAAATCCGTATTTGATGCTGACTTTTAACCATAATATAAGCATGTAAAGGGTAATCGCGGCAAACATTGAGCCCACAAGTAGCGGGGCATTATGAATTTTGATTACAATATAGATGCCAATGATCAGTAGCATAATCAGACGCATGATAAATTGAATTAAGTTTGCATAAATCACTTTTCTATTGGCGACATAAAAAGACTGCAGAAGATTAGCAATAAAAAAAGGTAGCGCAAATAAGAAAGCAAAAACTTCAATAAAACTGGCATTGGGATCAAATAAATAGATATAGCTAAAACAGCCAATGCAGGCAAGTGCAAGAATGATTATCCCGCGGCGCCAAAACCAATTGTGTAGTTGGAAAACTTCTTTTGTACGTCTACCCCCACTGTTGCTAGACCAGCCCCAGCTACGAGCTAAGATGCCATCAGCACCAAGGGTAGCAATCACTGCAGAAATAGTGGCAATGGTCACACCAAACATATATTGTCCATATTCAGAAATAGTTAGATAGTGTGCCAGTAAAATGGCAGAAGCAAAGGCAGTCATTTGTCCTAAGCCTTGTACAAACATAGTGCCCAGAGATTTGACTAAAATCTCGTTGTTAAGTAGTTTTTTAGCTTGTGCTATTAACATCATTAAATGCATCTTTTGGGTTTAGGTAATCCTGCAATTTTGGCAGCTTGCCGCGCAGGGGAGACAGGGAATAGGGTTTGTAGATAAAGGCTATTGCCAATGTCATTGCCATATTGCTCTTTGAGTGATTTAACCAAAAGGCGAATCGCTGGTGCTGCGTTATGTGTCTTGTAGTATTCGCGTAAAAAATAAATAACCTGCCAATGTTCATCGGTTAGTGTAATATTCTCTTCTTTGGCAAAAGCATAAGCGATATCAGTTGACCACTGTGTGTGGTCTTTTAAAAAGCCGTGCTCATCAAGTGGTATGGTAAATTGGGTCATTAATGCAGAAAAGGAAATTTACAATCGCCCTATAGTAGAGGAATTTAGTGATATAGTGAAGTTGAAATTAAACGGTTAGGTTATATAAACCAACTTCAATATTGCCTAGAACCTGTTTGTACACCCAAGAAAACGGTAATTGATCAGGGTTGAAGTTATAAATGTGAACATCCCATAGCTTGTTTGAAGGATTGTAGTCAATAACCATATTTAAATAGCAGGGGGCATTACTGTTATTGCTTAAGGTGTAAAATGAATTATCAGACATTGTTTTAAAAGCGGGTTGCGAATGCCTTGAATTATTTGTTGAGACCCAGCATTGTTGAATTTTTGTTTGTGACGGGAGGGTAACTCTTTCGCGTGAGGCAAAATAGATTGCTGTAATGCCTTTTTTATGACGAATTTTTTCTAACAACTCAAAATAGTTGTTGTTAATGTATTGATTTAATAGTACTGAAATAGAGCGTGTAGAGTTGTCATTTTCTTCACAGGAGTGATGCGTACAAGCGCTCAATGATAATGTAGTAATTAACAAAATAAAAAAAGCAGGAAGTAACACAAACCATCTTGACGCTTTTCTAGGTGTTGAAAGTTTTTTGGGTAAAAGTGTCAATATGATTCGCAAAATAAATTAAATCCTTTAATTTAATATAAAGATAAATCAAGCAAATTCAAAAAAGGCAACGTGATCATTGCCTTAACGTATTACTTGTTTTTATTTATTTAGTTTTTCTTTAATTAAGTCACCAATGGTTGTTGGCGCCATTTGCTCAGCTTTGTAATTCGTTTTAGCTGTTTTTTCCATATCTTCATCTAGGCCTTTGATAGAAAGGTTGATGCTGCGACGTTTAGTGTCAATATTGCTAACGCGCGCTTCAATTTCCTGACCTACTTTAAGGACATGACGTGCATCTTCAGTGTGTTCACGTGAAATATCAGCAACGCGAATGAAGCCTTCTACTTCAGGTGCAAGCTCAACGTTAGCACCGTTTTGTTGAACCGCTGTAATAACACCAGTAACTTTAGCACCTTTGTCATTTGCAGCGGTGTATTGTGTAAATGGATCATTAGAAAGCTGTTTAATACCAAGGGCGATACGTTCACGCTCGATATCAACAGAAAGCATCACTGCTTCAATTTCTTCACCTTTCTTCAATTGGCTTACAACATCTTCTGCTTTGTTCCAAGCAACGTCAGAAATATGCACAAGACCATCGATGTTACCATCTAAACCGATGAAGATACCAAAGTCGGTGATAGAACGGATCTTACCATTGACTTTATCACCTGGCTTATGTGCATCAGCGAATGCTTGCCATGGATTGATAATGCATTGCTTCATGCCAAGCGAAATACGGTGACGTGACGCATCAACTTCAAGAACCATTACTTCAACTTCTTGACCTAAAGAAACTAACTTGTGTGGGTTAGCATTTTTGTTTGTCCAATCCATTTCAGATGTATGAACAAGACCTTCAATGCCTTCTTTAAGCTTAACAAAACAACCGTAGTCAGTAATGTTAGTGATTTTGCCCATAAGCTTAGTACCAACAGCAAGCTCTTCGGCAACACTCGCCCAAGGATCTTCGCCCAACTGCTTGATACCAAGAGAAATACGACCTTTGTCATTATCAAATTTGATGATCTTAACATCGATCTCATCGCCAAGTGCTAACATATCACTCGGATGCTTAATGCGGCTCCAAGACATATCAGTGATGTGTAATAAACCATCAACGCCGCCAAGATCAATAAATGCACCAAAGTCAGTAATGTTTTTAACAACACCTTTAACAACTGAACCTTCGCTCAACTTCTCGAATAATGCTTCACGATCTTCTTGCGTTTCAGCTTCGATAACCGCGCGACGAGAAACAACGATATTGTTGCGCTTAGTATCAAGTTTAACGATCTTAAGTTCGATGTCTTTGTCTTCTAAGTGAGAGATATCACGCAATGGACGAACGTCAACAAGAGATCCAGGTAAGAACGCACGCAGGCCTTTAACTTCAACTGTATAGCCGCCGCGAACATGGTTTGTAATACGACCTAATACAGTCTCTTGGTCATCACATGCTTTCTCAAGCGCGCCCCAAACTTCGATGCGTTTTGCTTTTTCGCGTGATAGACGTGTTTCACCGTTGCTGTTGTCTAATGCGTCAAGTACAACATCTACTTGGTCACCAATTTGAACTTCAATTTCGCCTTGATCATTTCTGAATTGATCAAGAGAAACAATAGATTCTGATTTTAAACCTGCGTCAATCCAAGCAAATTCACGATCAATAGCAACAATAGTTGCTTTGATGATCTTGCCAACACGCATTTCAGTTTCTTTTAGTGAAGCTTCAAAGAGGTCTTTAAAATTTTCAGTCATGGTTTAGTTCCAATATATCTTAAGCCAGTGGTTAGTTATACATTGAGTTTACTGCATTCACTGGAAAACTGCATAAACTCAGCCTAAATAAAAGGTGGCAAGATTTTAAAGGATTGTCTTGACGTTTTCAATCAGTTGTTACTGTTTTATGCAAAAAATTCAAAAGTTAAATACTTCCTCTGCTTTTCATTAGATGAAATAGTTGAAGCGGTATATGCTAATGCCATAAATTCTTAACTAAAGATCATTAATACAGTATGAAGAGTTATCTATGTTTTGACCTAGGGGGTACCTATACCAAATATGCATTGATTGATTTAGCGGGAAACATCGTTGTATCAGATAAATATCACACAGGAAAAATCATTGACCCCGAGGCGCTGCTTCAGCAATTTATGCTGCGTTTTGTAGAATTAAAGAAGACATATCAGATCGTGGGTGTTGGCTTTTCGTGTCATGGAATTGTTGATATCCAAAGGGGCTGTATTGCCTTTGGCTCACCTTATGTCAAAGCGCTAGAAAATTATCCGCTAGTCGAGCGTTTTAAACAAGAAGCAGGTGTTGAGCTTGTAGTGATTGAAAATGACGTTAATGCAGCAGCTATTGGTGAATCAACCTATTGGCAGAGTCATCACTGCCAGAATTATCTCTTTTTAACTTTAGGCACCAGTATTGGTGGCGCGATTATTATTAATGGTCAATTGTATCGTGGATTTAATAATGCGGCAGGTGAGTTTGGTTATATGCTGACAAATGCGCAAGATAATCAACAAAACAATCAAAAAATAAAAAGCATGTTACCAGGTGCTTGGGAAGGTTATGCTTCAGCCAAAACTTTATTAGAAAAATATTGCGCTGCAACACAAAGTGAAGAAGTAAGTATAGCGTATTTTAAAGAACAGTTATTTAATAAAAAACCTATTGCATTAAAGGTCTTTGAAGCGTATTTACATCAGGTTGTTGTCGGGCTCATTTCATTGACGCATATATTAGCGCCGGAGTTGATTATTATTGGTGGCGCGATTTCGGAGGAATCATTTTTTATCGACGCATTAAGGCAGCGCTTTCATGAGAAAGTATTACCTTTTTATAAAGAAGTGAAAATTATGCCAGCCCATCTTGGGAATCATGCTGGTGTCCAAGGGGTTGCGTGTTTATTGAGCAAATTAAGGGTGTGTTAATGATTATTTGCGTGAAATGCTTGACGGATGCCTTAACATTGGTTATCAATGATAGCGCGAGGTTAGGTTACATAAAGTAATTAAAACGAAAATAAACAGAAGTAAACAGAAATTTAAACGTCTTAAGGTGACTAACAGCATGAAGCTAAGAATGAACACGATGTTTAGATGGAGGAAGGAGTAGTAAAATAATGGCAAATCAATATTCTCAGAGCTTTGAAATCATTCTGTCAAAGAAATATGGAAGACCGGCAGAGGAAGTACTAAAGAGTTACTCAAGCGAAGGCTTAAGTTATGAGGACGTTGCGGGTAAGTTTGGGTTTAAAACCACCACTGTGCGTAAATGGTGTCGTAAATACAATATTGAGTTGTTAGGTCCTACAGATGGTAATGCGGCAAAAGCTTATGAAACGCTTTATCAGTCAAGCCTTAATGCTGTTTCCGTCAATACATATAATGTACTGTACCGTTCTTGGTCTATTGATCACCAATACTTTACGGTTGACAGAAAAAATTAAGTTTGATGATTAATGCAGCTTAATCAACTCAATCAGTAGCATTAAAATTATCGTAAATAAAAAAGCAGTTGATAATAGAAACGAGCAGAGTCTTAAGCTTAAGTTGTTTGTTGTTAAATGAATCATTGAGTTAATGATTCTAAAGCTGACAAATAGCCAACCAAGGATGAGTAAATAACTGATCTGCATCAGCTCTGGATTGAGCAAGATGATAATGAAGCAAATATAAAAAAGTACTGGCATTTGAAATAAGTTATCAAGATGTCTTGATGTGATTTCAAGCCAAGGATGCTCTTTCTTACAAAAATCCATTGTCCGTAAATCGCTCAACGTGATTTTTCCTTTGCGAATGGCCTGAATACGATTAAACAGGGTAATAAAAACGCTGACAATGGTAAGAATCATCATCACAATAATCGGTATTGACCAAGCCGTTGTTGACATTGTGATACTCCAATTATTAAGTTTATTTAGCGAGTGCTTGCCATTTTTCCGGTGTATATGTTTTCATGGCAATAGCATGTAACTCACCTGATGCAATGTGCTCGTTAATTGCGGCATAGACCATTTGTTGTTGTTTAACTTTACTAAGTACTCCGTTAAAAGCATCACTGATAATCGTTGCATTGAAATGCACATTATCATCACTTTCAATTAAGGCAGTGGTGTTATCCCCCAGTCTGTTTTCGATTAAAGTTTTTAACTCGACTGTATTCATGATTTATGATCTCTTATTTGTTATTGTTTTACAAAAGGTGAAAATAGATTATCCAAACCGTGGATGTTAATCAAGGATTTAGCATTTTCTGAAACAAGACCTGTAAATTGCAGATCAATGTTATTGCTTTGACAGTGATGGATAATGTGCATAAGAAGTGCGATGCCGGCACTATCAATCTCTTGAGTATTGTTAAGATCAATTTCTAGTGTTGATGCTACAGATTTAAGCGCATGATCTAGTTCTTTTTCAATGCTTGAAGCGTTGCTAAAATTAAGATCGCCGTTTAGGCTAAAACTATTTGGATTTTTTATTGATAAGCTCATTGTTCTTTTTCTCAATGGCAAGGTTAATATCTTTAAGGGTTTTATAGTCTTTGAACTGTGCTTTGAAGTTATCTAATATGCTGACGCCGGCAACGGCTAGATCATAAATTTTCCATTTTGCCTGCTTGGTATCTTTGCTTGCTTCATTAAGCATTTTAATACTCAAATCAGAAGAGGATTGATTCTGCAAATTAATGATTTTGCCTGTTACAACTATTAGACGTTGTCCTTGCCATGAATCATTACTAAAAGGAAAAATTTGAATATCATAATTACCGGCCTGAGCAATATTCTCAGCATATGAATATGCCAACATTTGGGTAATTTCAGTGATAAATTTCTCTTTTTCAGCCTTAGCAGCAGCTTGCCAGCGTTCCTTGCCAACCAATAGTTGCGCAATGATATTTGTCGCTAAAAGTGGCATTACATGCGTGTTAATTAACTGGATAAGTTTTTTAGGGTTTTGACTTAATTGTTTCTTTGACTGAATCAAGGTTTTTTGTGTTTCAACAATAGATTTTTGCAATAAAGTTACCGGATCAGTACCTGCTAATGATTTGCTAGTCTCAACAGTTGGTTTGGTACCTGCAGAAGTTGTGGTTGTTACAGTTGTTGCAGGTTTAGTGTTGGCTGCAAAGCTTATCTGCATGCTGGCAAGCATTAAAGTGGCGCTTGCAAATGTCGTTATTTTCTTTGTTTTATCGATCATTTTTTATCTCCAGAACCTGATACAAAGGTGTTAATCAGTGAGTTAAGGTTAATGGCTGAAGAGGTGTTTGACAACTCTATTGTGCTGCCATTTTCTAAGTATTTACTGTTATATAATCCGGGTATGTCGATATCTGATGGGTGCAGTGCAATAAAGCTATCACCCAAAATACCACTTGTATCAATGGCAGCGCCATAGCTGCTTGGAATGTTGTTATAGCGTTTATTAATGTTTAAAGTAACGTCAGCAATAAAGCCATTGTAGTTTGGTGTTAGTGTAATACTATCAACTTTACCAATTTCAACACCAGCAATCCGTACAGCAGCTCCTGGGCGTAAGCTACCGATATTTTGAAACTGCGCTTTGACTTGATAAGAGCTATTATCAAAGCCAGCAAGTGACAGTCCACTAACTTTTAATGCCATAAAGATAAGTGCAACAATGCCAAGAAGGACAAAAACACCTACTAATAGCTCGTAAGATTTTTTATACATTTTTTAAACTCCTTTGAACATTAAGGCGGTCATTAGAAAGTCTAGACCTAAAATTGCTAAAGAGGAATAGACGACAGTCTTTGTCGTCGCTTGTGCAATACCTGCGGAATTAGCGCGACAATTATAACCTTGATAAAGCGAGACAATCGCCACAGCAATGCCAAAGACTAAACTTTTTAAAATACCATTCATCACATCGTCATAAAATAATACTGAAGCTTGCATGTTACCCCAGAATGTGCCACTAAAAAGCCCTAGCAATTTGACGCCAATAAGGTATCCGCCCCAAATTGAGATGCTCGAGAAAAACAAATTTAAAATAGGCACACTTAAAACACATGCCCAAAATCTTGGTGCTAAGATGAAACGCACTGGGTCAACGCCCATCATATTAAGACTAGCTAGTTGTTCAGTTGCTTTCATTAATCCCACTTCAGAGGTTAGTGCACTGCCAGCGCGTCCAGCAAACAACAAAGCAGTGACCACCGGTCCAAGCTCACGAATAATGCTTAAGGCAACCATTGGACCTAAAGCTGATTCAGCGCTAAATTTAGCAAGTGTATAAAAACCTTGTAATGCTAAGACAAAACCAATGAATAAGCCTGAAACCAAAATGATCAAAACCGAGTTGATGCCAACGTGGTAGGTTTGCGTAATAATGCCGCGCGGATTGCAGCGACCAAATATCATCTCAAGTGCTAGTAATATTGATTCACCGAGATTGGTTATTGTATTTAAGGTGTTGCGACCAAGCATTTGGATGGTTTTTAGCATGAATCACTTCCTCATTTATTGCAATGTGCTTAAGAAGTTAGGCGCAGGATAATCAAATGCCACCGGACCGTCTGCGCTACCGGATAGAAACTGCGAGACAAATGGATCTTTACTATTTTTGATGAATTCAGGAGAACCTTCGAGCATTACTTGTTGATTGGCAATGATAATGACATGATCGGCAATGCTCATTACCTCATCAATATCATGCGAAACAATGACTGAGGTCATATGTAGTGCATCATTGAGTGCTTTGATTAAGGTTAAAATCACCTTTAAAGAAATAGGATCCTGACCAGTAAAGGGTTCATCATAAAGCATAAGCTCAGGATCTAATGCAATGGCGCGTGCAAGGGCGGCGCGTCGAGCCATGCCGCCTGATAGTTCACTAGGCATCATATCGGCTGTGCCACGCAGTCCAACAGATTGCAGCTTCATTAATACTAAGTTATGAATTAGGCGCTCACTTAGGTTGCTATTTTGACGCAGTGGGAAGGCAACGTTGTCAAATACTGATAATTGCGTGAAAAGGGCGCCAGATTGGAATAAAACGCCCATTTTCTTGCGTAAAGCGAGTAATGCTTTTTTATCTAGTGAATGAAGCTCATGATCAAGTACACGAATATCACCGTTTTTAGCTTTTATCAGGCGACCAATGAGATGCAAAAGCGTGGTTTTACCAGTGCCCGATGGGCCTAGTATTGCGGTGATTTTTCCCTTAGGGATGCTGCATGTTAAGTTTTTATAAATGCATTTTTCACCACGGAAAAAGACTACTTTATCAAAACTTACAGCAAGGTGATCGTAAGACATTAGGCGTTTAATGCTTGCTTAGCTTGGTTTGACTCTTCAGGAATAGTGACATTAAGCTCGAGGACGGATCTGTCTCCTTGGCTATCGATGTCAATTTTGATGTCATTGTGACCAATGTTGACATATTTTTTAACAACTTCAAGAATGTCATCTTGTAACCTATTAATGAAATCTGGTTTTTTAACCCCAGAGTGAGCTTCATTTCGTTGGTGTGATACGATGATTTGCAAGCGCTCTTTAGCAATATGTGCGCTATTTTTCGCGACAGGCTTTTTAAAAAAATTAAACAATCCCATGTTACTTTCCTCCAAATAGTCGCTTTAAAAGACTAGGTTTTTCTGCAGTGATAAAGCGTAATGGTTTATCATGACCTAAGAAGCGTTCGACGGCATCAATATAGGCTTGACCGGCTTCACTGTCTTGATAAGCAGTTACTGGGACGCCTGAGTTTGATGCCTGTAACACCATTTTTGATTCTGGAATAACACCTAATAGCGGGATAGATAATACATCTTTGACATCATCAAGCGATAGCATTTCACCTTGTACAACGCGTGTCGGGTCGTAGCGTGTAATTAGAAGCTTTGCATCAACGCCTTCATCATGTTCTTTGGCTTTACGTGTTTTACTGGAAAGCACACCAATAATGCGATCGGAATCACGCACAGAGGAAACCTCAGGATTCGTCACAACAATCGCTTTATCAGCATGGAGCATTGCCATTAATGCGCCTTTTTCAATACCTGCAGGCGAGTCACAAATAATGTAGTCAAAACTTTCTTTTAGTTCTTGCATAATGCCTTCTAAGCCGGCTTCGGTTAACGCATCTTTATCGCGCGTTTGTGAAGCAGGGAGAATATAAAGATTCTCAGAGCGCTTATCTTTAATTAATGTTTGATTGATGTTCGCTTCTTTATTGATCAAGCTAATTAGATCATAGACAACGCGGCGTTCGCACCCCATGACAAGATCGAGGTTTCTAAGACCAACATCAAAATCAATAACAACGGTTTTAAAGCCTTTCATGGCCAATGCTAATGATATCGCGGCACTTGTTGTGGTTTTGCCAACACCACCTTTACCTGAGGTGATGACCACGGTCGTGGCGCGCGGCTTGGCATTCTTTTTGGTTTGTTTGGAATCTGTGCTCACAGTATTTAATCCTTGATTCAATTGTTATTTTCTTAAAAAATGGGAGAGCCTAAATTTGGCTGATCATGATTGTACCGTCTTTTAGCTGTATTTGATAGCCATTATTGTCATTTCCAAGTGCCTCAACAGGCTCTTCAAAAATTTTATACTGGCCAGCAATTGATACAAGATCTGCTTCTAATTTGTGACAAAAAATTCGCGCATTGGTGTCACCATCCAATCCGGCAACTGCACGTCCACGCAATGTGCCATATACGTGAATATTGCCACTGGCTAACAGCTCAGCGCCTGAGCTGACGGAGGATAATATAATCAAATCACCATTTTGTGAGATTACTTGTTGCCCCGAGCGCACGCGCGAGCTGATAATTTTGTGTTGTGACGTTGAGACTTTATTCACCGAAACCGTCGGTGCGGGAATATTTTTGCCTTCCTTGAATATTGGAAAACCTTTGGTTTGTAAGGCATCGGTCAGCGTTTGATCGGGTAATCTAAAGCCCACAGTAAGTAATGTGTGTTTTCTTAACATTTCAGTTAAGCTTTCGACAAACTCAATCGTTAATCCGCTCTTTATGGCGGTTAATTCAATGACCATCGGGGTGTTATTAAAGAATTGCGGCGCTTGTTTTATTTTGGTTGTGATTTGTTTTTCAATGTCATCAAGATCGGTACTCAATACTTGTAATACGCTTAACGTGAAGAGACTTCCCTTGATTTGAAAAGCTGCCGGCATTTTGTTTCCCTTGTTATTTTGTCGCACTTTACCAATAATGGTAGCGAAAATGCACTATTGCATTGTATCGTTAAAATATATCGATTTTATAACGAATATCATGATAATTGGCAAGGCTAATTATGCCTTTAGGTGATAAATTATGGTGAAAGGGCGAAAAAGTTGCAAACACAGATAAATAAAGTCAGAAAAGTAAAAAAAATAAAAAAAGCAAAAAAAACAACTGGAGTTGTTGGCTTCAATATGATGTTGGGCTTATTGTGGCTCATACTGTTTATCATCGTGAGTTCATTGTCGTATACTCACAATGCGCATTTAAATAGCTCGTTGGCGAGTCAGTTGTTTTGGCAATATCAGTTAATCATCTGGGTTGCAGCAACGCTTGTCGGTGGTGGCTTGGGTGTTAGTGGCGCTATTTTGCAGTTGGTATTGCGTAATCCATTAGCCGATGCTAGTATTTTAGGTGTCTCCTCGGGAAGTCAGTTTGTTGGATTGATGTTGTTATTTATCTTGCCTGCTTATTTTATAACACTGACGCATCATTCGTATTTACTCTTTTTCCTTGCGTGTGTGTTTGGCGCATTTGTTGTGCTTATTGTGTTTTTACTAGTGATTAGTTTGCAGGATCGCCTTGCTAATATCGCTGTGGTGATTTTACTTGGTGTCGGTGTTTCAGCTATTTTTAGCGCATTAACGGCATTGATTATGAGTTTTAGTCAAGCACAAACCTTGCAGCAAATCACCTTGTGGCAGTTTGGCGGCTTTGTCAATGTCACTTGGCAACAGGTGATATTATTAACCGTTATCACCTTGATTTTTTGCAGTTTTGCCTATCGTAAACATCAGGCATTTGATTTATTGAGTCTTGGTGAATCTGAAGCAATGATGATGGGGCTTGATGTTAAAAGATTACTGATTCAGTTGGTTGTGTTATTGGCATTCTTGATTGCCGCCATTGTCTCGATTACTGGCCCCATTGCCTTTTTAGGGCTCGTTGCACCTCATATCGCAAGAATGTGTATTGGTACAAATAAAATGAAGTATTTGCTGATAAGCAGCTTTTTATGTGGTGCGATTTTAATGCTAATCAGCCAGTTTTTATCGCAAACATTACTTTATCCAATGATTATTCCAGTGGGCATTATCACCTCATTAATAGGCGCACCATTTTTAATATTTTTAGTGATTCGTGCACTGGCAGGAAAATAGCGCGGTAAGTGGTATAGCTTATCGTAAGCCGACTATGCTATGATACGCGCTAACCAAAACCAGAGTATTGATTTATTGATTGCTATGAGTCGTTTTCAACAAAATATTATTTATGCAGGAATTTTAATTGCCGTGATTGGTTTTTTTTGGGCGATCGTCCCTAAAACAAAATATGAACCACATGCCGTATATTTGCCGCAGACCAAAGAAGTCTACTCGCCGGTGAAGCTTCAGAGTGTACAGTTTTATGCATCAGAAGATATGAATTTAAGAAAAGCCGTGCCTGTGGTTAACGGGTTTAATGAATCACCTATTGGTATTATCCGTGTTGATACGCATTATACGAGCAAAAAAGAAATCCAAGCGGCATGCGAGCAAAATGTACAAAAAGCCAAAGAAGTGGCAGCACAATATGGTGCGACCAAAGTCATTGGCAATTGCGTGGCTTCGGGCAATACTGGACCGTTGGATGGTGCCAATCTTTACGCTTACGCATATCGTTAATCTATTGAATCTTTTTAAAATAAGTAGCTATAAGTGGCTATGCAAATGTCAATAGGTGTTTTCTGGATTTTCGGATCAAGTCCAAGAATGACAGCGAACCGTCATATTTGGATTTAATCCAAATATCTATGATTATCAATAAACTATTGTTTAGGTACCTATATGTCAAATAATCCTAAATCGTTACGTATCGTTTTTGCTGGTACGCCAGATATCTCAGCGCATGTGCTAAGCGCCTTGCTTGAAGAAAATTACAACATTCTTGGTGTTTTTACACAACCAGATCGTGCCAAAGGGCGCGGTAAAAAATTGGAATGCTCACCAGTTAAAACTTGTGCTTTGGCGCATAATATTCCAGTGTTTCAGCCGCTATCTTTCAAAAAAGAACCTGAGGCAGTCAAGCAATTAGCAGATTTAAATGCCGATGTAATGGTAGTTATTGCTTATGGCTTATTACTGCCAAAAATGGTGCTAGAAACCCCTAAACAGGGCTGTATTAATATTCACGTATCCCTTTTACCAAAATGGCGAGGAGCAGCTCCCATACAACGCGCGATTGAAGCGGGAGATCAAAAGACGGGTATTACCATTATGCAGATGGATGAAGGCCTAGATACTGGTGACATCTTACATGTGCTTGAAACCCCTATTTTAGATAATGACACCAGTTTAAGTTTACATAATCGCTTGGCAGAGTTATCAGTGCCTGCCGTATGTACTGTTTTGAAAGAGATGGCAGAGAATAGATTAAATCCTCAAGTACAATCTGAAGGTGCGACCTATGCACATAAGCTGACTAAAGAAGAAGGGTTGATTGACTTTAATAACCCTTGCAAGGTAATTGATTGCAAAATCCGTGCCTTTAGCCCTTGGCCAAGTGCTTATATGATGCTTGATGGTGAAGCAGTCAAGTTCGCTGATATTGAAATTATTCATGAAATGACTAGTTCCGCGGTAGGCACCATTATTGGTGTCGATAAAAAAGGACTTAAAGTTCAGGTGCAAGATGGTTTGATCAATATTGGTTCGTTGCAATTCCCCGGCAAAAAGATGCTAGCTGTCGCAAGTATTCTTAATGGTAAGGATTTAAGTTATCTTATAGGAAAAGTAGTTTAACTGGATGCTTGGACTGACGTGATTAACTTGGAGAAACTCAAAAATGATTTTGGCAAACAAACTAAATATTACCAATCAATTAGAACTGGCTAAAGCGCAAGAGAAAATCAGTAAGCAAAAGGCAAAACAGCTATTTATCAGCGGTGATATCGATGAGGTTGAAGTCGGCAAGTTTTCAGGATTGTCATATATCCATGCTTATCTTTTTGCAGATATTTATGATTTCGCCGGAAAAATTCGTGATGTGAATATAGCCAAAGGTAATTTTCGTTTTGCTCCTTTGATGTATCTTGAGCAATCATTAAAATATATCGATGGCATGCCACAAACCAGTTTTGATGAGATTATTGAAAAATATGTTGAAATGAATGTTGCTCACCCATTTAGAGAGGGCAATGGGCGTGCAACACGCATTTGGTTGGATTTGATCCTAAAAAAAGAAATTCAGCATGTAATTGATTGGAATCAAGTCGATAAGGATGAGTATTTATCAGCAATGGAGCGCAGTGTGGTTAAAGACATAGAAATCAAAGTATTACTTAAAGAAGCATTAACCAAGCAAATAAACGATAGGGCTTTATTTATCAAAGGTATCGATATTAGCTACTACTATGAAGGTTATAGTGAGTTTAAAACTGAAGATTTGTAACTCTAATTTGTGTTAATGCTTACTTTCTAAAAGGTCATAGACAGATCATCATGGGTTCAAGGTGTGAGTATCATTGATTTTGCATAAGTCATTTGTTTTTATTAGTTTAAAATATATAGACAGTCTATTTGTATTCGTGTATCGTTACAAAAATATAAATCTTATTTGTTAATGTTCTTATCTGACATGATTAAATTACTTAAAAATGAATACTTGCCCGGATATTTTTATGTTCTTATCAGTGTTGTTGGCTTTTCTATTAAATCTATATTCATTAAACTAGCATATAGTTACAATGTTCAACCAGTAACACTTTTAACCTTGAGAATGTGTCTATCTATACCTTTATTTATGTTGGTAATATTATTTATTGGGTTTTATAGCAAAATTAAGCTTGGTGAAACGAAATTAGTTAGCCTAAAGCTAATAATTATTGCCTCTCTTTGTTATTATTTAACTACTTTAACTGATATGTATGGACTGTTTTATGTATCGGTTATGGTAGAAAGGATGATTTTATTTACTTTTCCATGCTTTGTCGTGTTCTTCTCAATTATGTTTTTTAAAAAAACATATTCAAAAATGGTTATTACTCCATTTGCTATTAGCTACAGTGGTTTAGCAATATATTTTTTTGCAAACTCTGGAGTTGGCGATGGGATGAGTAATGATTTGGTGGGAGTTTTATTAATTTTTGGGAGTGCTATCTTTTATGCCGTTTATTTTATCGTATGTGAAAAGTCACTAAAAAAGACAAATCCTATACTTTTTAACTCATGGTCAATGCTCTTTGCTGGATTTTACGCATTAATGCAATATTTTTCTAGTTATAATCAAGTAGGCTTATTGTTAGAGCAGACTTGGCAGGTTTATATATTAGCATTATTCATGGCTGTTTTTTCTACTGTTATTCCATCAATTTTTATGGTGTTAGGCATGAAACGAATAGGGGTAGTTCCAAGTGCGCTAATGAATAATTTAGGGCCAATTATTACACTTGTGATATCAGTAGTTATATTAGATGATAGTATTAGCTATATGGAATTAATTGGGATTTTATTGGTGATTTTTGGGATATATAGTTTTAGGAGATTTAAATAAATGAAAAAAATAGTTGTTACAATTATATCTGGCTCAGAAAGGCGAGGAGGTAATAGTGATTCTGTAGTAAGTTATTTAGATGGTTACTTTCAAAATGTTGGTTGTTTGGTACATAGTATTTTCTTATCTGAGAAGGAAATATTGCCTTGTGGTAGTTGTGGAGATTGTAATTATCGTTCTTCTCCTTGCAGTTTAGATGATGATGTCACCTCTATTGTTGATTATTTAGTTGATTCTAACATTATAATTTATGTGGCGCCTGTGCATGCTTTTGGAATGGCGCATAAAATGCAAATTTTTTTGGAAAGAGCTGGTGTTGGTTATTTGAGGTTTAACAGACCTTTAGCTGATAAGCTTGGAGGCTGTGTTGTTGTAGGGAGAAGGTATAATTTAGGAAATGTACATGATCAGTTATTAAATAATTTTTTATTAAATAGAATGATTGTTCCTGGTTCTGGTTATCCAGCCTTGGTACATGGTGGAGAGTCAGGGGGTATTTGGGATGATGAAGAAGGTGTGTCGGCAATCAATCAATTAATGGAACGATTATATTCGTTGGCTATTTCTATGAATCTTCAAAGAACAGATGAGTTATGTTTGATTCAGAATGAACGAGTAGCGGTTGAAAATAATTCAAAAATGAAGGTATAAAAATGAATATGTTAAAAGTTAGAAGCTATTGTGAAAGTTTACCAACTAATGCTGATAGTTTTAGTCTTTTCAATAGCTTAAGAAAAGTGTATATGGATGATCAGTTATTTTTACTTGAATCCTTGTCCGGACCAAATAAAGATATGAACCAAGCTTTAATTGGTATAGAGCCTTTGTTTAATATAAAGGTTAGCTTAACAATGATAAAAACATCTGGAATAAGTGTAGTTTTAGCTTCAGTGAATGCTGCTTTAGATTCTTTTGATGAGTTAAGCAAAGTTAAAGAATGTGAGTATGAAATTAAAAATTTAAATAAAGTATGGGAGATATTAAGAAAAATAGAGTCGATTTTTTCTTTAGATTATGTTGGTGATAGTACTTCACTAGCTTTTGGTTTTTTTGGTTACTTTGGCTATGACAGTGTCCGAATAATAGAAAGCTTGCCATATTGTATACATCAAAAAGACCAGACATACATTATTGATCTGAGTATTTATAGTACATTAATTAATATGGATTTAAAAAATGGTCAGAATTTTTTAATTACTAATGAACTTGAAAATACTCCTAAAAGCTCTGTTAAGAAAGCTGTTATGAATATTGTTAGTGAAGAAATTTATGATGAACAGCAGTTAGATTTTTGCTCAGATAGTAAAGTTTTAATCCCTAAGAAGATCAAGGATTCTGTTGATAAAATGACATATTTTAATTGGGTTTATAAGGCTTTAGATCATATTGTGCAAGGCAATATTTATCAGATTCAGTTAGGACATGAAATAACTATAGATAGTGAGATAAAACCCTACTCTGTATATAAAAGGTTACGTAAAATTAATCCTTCTCCCTATATGTACTATACGCAGTTGGGGGGCATGCATATCATCGGAGCTAGTCCTGAACTATTTTTAAGAATTGATAAGAATAATAAGCTAACGATGAGACCAATCGCAGGAACTATTAGGGCTGGAAAAAATGCAGAAGAAGATAGAATTTTGCAGCAAGCTATGTTGAATGATGAAAAGGAAAGAGCAGAGCACATTATGTTGGTGGATTTATGTCGTAATGATATAGGTCGAGTCTGTGCTAAGAGAACTTTAAAAACAGATGAATTGATGGTCGTTGAGAAATACTCTCATGTATCACACATAGTTTCCAATGTCATTGGACAAAAAGAAGCAAGTTATGATAAGTATGATGTGATAGCAGCAACATTTCCCGCAGGGACAATGACTGGGGCTCCTAAAGTTAGAGCAATGGAAATTATTGAGGAAACGGAAAATTCGCGAAGAGGTCTTTATGCTGGTTGTATTGGTTTTATAGATTTTTCTGGTGTGGTTGAAACAGCGCTTTGTATCCGCACTGCCACTTACCAGTCTGGAACATATACGATTAGAGCATCAGGCGGTATTGTTTATGACTCAACTCCGGAAGGAGAGTGGAATGAAACTATTAGTAAGTTAAGCTCAACGTATTATGCAATTACAGCAAAGGAGTTAAGAAATGAAGCTTTTATTAATTGATGCCTATGATAGTTTCGTGCATATCATTTATCAATATTGTGTCTCACTAGAAGGAGTGAGTGCAGACGTTATCAGAAATGATCGTGTTACGGCTGACAGTATAAGGCAAGCCCAATATGATTTAATTATATTTGGTCCAGGTCCTGGTAGCCCAAAAGATAGTGGATATATCCCTCTAATAAAGGAGTTTAGTGGAAAAATCCCTTTATTTGGCGTTTGTTTAGGTATGCAGGCTATGGTTGAAGTATTTGATGGTAAGGTGGTAAGATCAAAAAACGTTAGGCATGGAAAAGTCAGTAAAATTAAACATAATTCAGACGCATATTTTGCTGGTATGCCCTCTGTTTTTGAGGTGACACGCTACCACTCATTAGCAGCTGAAGATTCATCTTTTCCTCATGAAAATCTAGATATTTTGGCAAGATCATTGGACGATGATTGTATTATGGCAATCAAACATAAGCATTTTCAGGTAAGCGGAGTACAGTTTCACCCAGAGAGTATCACAAGTAATCATGGTGTGGATATTTTTATGAATGTAATAAAGCGCTTGCTGATTTAGGTTGTTGTAGGCTTAATTTACAATAAATAAAATTGATCAATAATTAAAATATAATATATTTATCACATGCTTGAACGTTTGCTATAGTGTTGACATCGAAACAGCAAAAAGGAATAAAGAGCATGAAAAAGATTATAAATATCACAATCAGTGTTATGTTGTTAGGTAGCAATCTTGCTTTAGCAGGCACAGATTTTTATGCAACATCAACCATGGCGAAACAAGTGCACAAGACACAAATGCATAGTTTAAATGCGTCAATTAATATTAATGAATAACGAAACAATCAATAAAACAGGAGTCAATAGATGTTCCCAAATTTAGAAAACCAACACGTTCCAAATGTCACGTTTAGAACCATGCAAGATGGTCAGTGGCAAGATGTGACAAGCAATGATATTTTTAAAGGTAAAAATGTCATTGTTTTTTCATTACCGGGTGCTTTCACGCCAACATGTTCATCTGCACATGTGCCGCGTTTTAATGAGTTGTTTCCAGTGTTTAAAAAGCATGGTATTGATCGCATTGTTTGCATGTCAGTCAATGATACCTTTGTGATGAATGCTTGGAAAAAAGAACAAAAAGCTGAAAATATCGAGTTTATCCCCGATGGTAATGGTGAGTTTACCGAAAAAATGGGGCTTTTGGTTGATAAAGAGGCTTTAGGTTTTGGTAAGCGCTCATGGCGTTATTCAATGCTTGTAAAAGATGGTGTGATTGCCAAGATGTTTATTGAGCCAAATAAAGCAGGTGACCCATTTGAAGTCTCTGATGCGGATACGATGCTTGAGTTTGTTGCACCTAATGCGCAGTTGCCAAAAGAAGTGACAATTTTCACTAAGCCTGGATGCCCACATTGTAAACGCGCCAAAAAGTTACTTAATGATCATAACCAAGGCTATGAAGAAGTTGTGCTAGGTCATGGAGCGTCAATGCGAACCGTTAAAGCATTAACAAATCGCCAAACCGTGCCGCAAATCTATATTGATGGGCAACATATTGGGGGTGCCGATGATTTGGAGAAATATTATAGTTAATTTGTGTTCGGCTTATCTTTGTCCTGAATTTTCCCTGACAGTCAAATAAATTTAAAATATACAACAGATAGGTAAAAAAACTCTATTTTAGGCAGAACTTACTGTTGAGGGACAGGCAAAACTGGCTTATCATGCATGCGTCTTTTGTCAAAACAAAACAGTAGGTTAAAAATGCACTACAACGAGAGAACGCAAGCGGTTATTCAGAAGTTAACAAGCATGTTCAAGGAGAAATTTTCGTCACAGGATGCTTCAATACTCGAATCCCTATTAAAAGCTTATATACGCGTAATATCAGAAGATGAGCTTCATCAGCGTGAGCTATTGGATTTATATGGTTCAATTATTTCTTTTTGGAAATTTATCTACAAAAACCCTGAAGGAAAGGCGCTGATTCGCGTATATAATCCGGTATATGAGCAAAATGGCTGGGTATCACGTCATACGGTTATTGAGCTAAGCTGTCAGGATTCTCCATTTATAGTAGATACCTTAATGATGTTGATGTCATCAATGGGACTTGGTATTCATTTTATGATGAATATTGGCGGCATTGATTTAAAGCGTGATGCCAAAGGCAATTTGATTGCATTGACGGATAATGTGGCAGATGAGAAGGGTGCGGTCAATAACGATAAAACCTGTTTGGTGATCATGGAAGTGGATCGTCAAACAGATGATAAAGTTGCACTTAAGGCGATTGAGCAAAAAATTACTGAAAATTATAAAAAACTCCAAGCAATTGTTCGCGATTTTGAGCCGATGAAGGCAGAGTTGCAAACAATGATCAAAGAGGTGCACCAACCTAAAGATAAAGTGGCACAAAACTACTATGAAGAAGCGATTGATTTTTTAGAGTTCTTAAAGAAAGATCATTTTATCTTTTTAGGCTATTGCGCTTTTGATGCGAAAATGCTTAAAGGCGAGAAGGCATTTGTGGCTGAGAAATCCTCAGCATTAGGTTTGTTCTCAGTGAATGATGATTATATTACTGCCTTAAGTGATATCTATGAAAAAAATCTAAATATCAATAAAAATGTTGATGCCATTTTAACGGTTGCTAAATCTGATGAGGTTTCTCCGATTCACCGTCCTGCGTATATGGATATTATCTCAGTCGCAATTTATAACAAAAAAGGTGAAATTACTGGTTATAAACGCTTATTAGGTCTATATACATCAACGGCATACCACTCATCGCCACAACACATTCCTTTTTTGCGTTTGCGTAAAGAAATGGTGTTAAAACAGTCAGGCTTCAGAAAATTTGGGCATGCTTATAAGGCGTTGAGTAATATTATTGATACCTATCCGCGTGATGAGCTATTTTTAAGCTCAGATGAGGAGTTGTTTAATACCGCATTAGGTATTTACCATATCCGTGAACGTCAAGTCATGAAGTTGTTTGTACGCAAGGATCAGTTTAGCCGTTACTATTTCTGTATGTTGTACATGCCCAGAGATCGTTATAACTCAGAAGTCAGAGAACGTGTTGAGCGCATTTTGTTAAAAACATTGAATGGTCAACGTACAACTTTTAAAACAAACTTCTTAGAAAGTGTATTATGCCGAATTGACTTTACTGTTTATCTTGATGGTAACGAACCAGTGGAGCAAGTTGATTTAGAATTATTGGAAGATAAAATCAAGAGCGTTGAGCGTCAGTGGAGCGATTATCTATTTGATGATCTAATTGAAGAGTTTGGCGAGAACAAAGGTCGATCTTATGCCCAAGAATATGCACATGCCTTTTCTTTAGCTTATAAAGATGATTATATTCCACGCAAGGCAGTGTCTGATATCGTGCACTTTGAACAGGCGCGCAAAAATCGTTTATCGATGAGTTTATATCAAGTGCTTGAAGAATCTGGTGACCGTTTACACTTTAAATTGTTCCTAAAAGATCAGGTGGTGCAGCTAAGTCAGATTATGCCTATTTTAGAAAACTTCGGTTTATCCGTTGCTGAAGAGCGTCCTTATAAGGTCAAACCTAAATCAGGTGGTTTTGTCTGGTTGTCGGATTTTGCCTTATTAACCAGTAAGCCAGTTGAAATTGCTGAAGTAACCGATAAATTAAAAGAAGCTTTTGCGGTTACTTGGGCAGGGGTTGCTGAGAATGATCGATTTAATTCATTGATTGTTTATGCGGGTCTTGATTGGCGTGAAGTAGCGATTGTGCGTGCTTATACGCGTTATATGACACAAATTGGCGTGCGTTTGAGTCAGCAGTATATCGAAGATACTTATATTGAGTATGCCGAGATCGTTCGCCTGATGGTATCATTATTTGATGCACGCTTTAATCCAGTCTGTGAACAAAAAAATCGTGAGACTAAAGTAAGCGACATTCGTGAAAAGCTTAAAGCAAAACTTATTAATGTGGCAAGTCTTGATCAAGATAAATTATTGCGTCGTTTACAAGAGGTAATTGAAGCAACACAAAGAACGAACTTCTACCAAAAAGACACACATAATCAGCATAAGGAATATATATCATTTAAATTGATTCCATCAAAAATTTCTGAAATGCCAAAACCTGTGCCAATGTTTGAAATTTTTATGTACTCTCCACGTGTTGAAGGGGTTCACTTGCGTGGTGCTAAAGTTGCGCGTGGTGGATTAAGATGGTCAGATAGAAAAGAAGATTATCGCACCGAAGTATTAGGCTTGGTTAAGGCACAACAAGTTAAAAATGCGGTCATTGTGCCATTGGGTGCCAAAGGTGGATTTTTACCAAAAAGATTACCAATTCTAGAAGGGCGTGAAGCGGTGATGGAAGAAGCGATTAGCTGCTATCGCATGTTCATTAGCTCGTTGCTAGATATTACCGATAACATTAAAAATAATGAAATCATTAAGCCGCAGAATGTCGTTTGCTATGATGAAGATGATCCGTATTTAGTGGTTGCGGCGGATAAAGGTACGGCCACCTTCTCTGATATCGCTAATAGTGTGGCGATGGAATATGATTTCTGGTTAGGAGATGCTTTTGCTTCAGGTGGTTCGAATGGTTATGATCACAAGAAGATGGGTATTACCGCGCGCGGTGCTTGGGAGTCGGTGAAACGTCACTTTAGAGAAAGAGGTAAAGACACCCAAACTGAAGAATTTACGGTCGTTGGTATAGGGGATATGGCAGGTGATGTATTTGGTAATGGTATGCTATTATCCAAGCATATTCGCTTAGTGGGTGCGTTTAACCATATGCATATCTTTATTGACCCTAATCCAGATGCAGCTTCAAGCTATAAAGAAAGAAAGCGCATGTTTGATTTGCCGCGTTCAAGCTGGGAAGATTACAACCAAAAGCTTATCTCACAGGGTGGTGGTATATTTAGCCGTCAATTGAAGAGTATTCAATTAAGTCCAGAAATGAAAGCACTATTAAAAACTGATGCTAATGAATTGGAACCAAACAAGTTAATTCAGTTATTATTGAAAGCGGATTATGAATTACTATGGAATGGTGGTATTGGGACTTATGTCAAAGCACACACTGAAACTAATGAAGCCGTTGGCGATCGCGCCAATGATCCAGTGCGCATTAATGGGCGTGATTTAAACTGCTTAGTTGTTGGCGAGGGTGGTAACTTAGGTTGCACACAGTTAGGGCGTATTGAATATGCCTTAAAGGGTGGTTCAATCAATACTGATGCGATTGATAATGCTGCGGGTGTTGACTGTTCAGATCATGAAGTAAACATCAAAATCTTACTGAATATGGCGATTGAAAATGGCGAGTTATCGGAAAGTGGTCGTAACAAATTATTGGCTGAGATGTCTGGTGATGTCGCACATTTGGTGCTACAGAATAACTATGGTCAAAACCGCACAATCGCTAATGAATTGCAATCACAAGAGCGCTATTTTGTCGAGTCATATGCACGTTTGATGCGTGAGCTTGAGCGTAAGATGCAGCTTGATCGTGAAGTTGAGTATTTACCAACAGACAAGATGCTACAATCACGTGCATTATCAGGGAAAAGCTTAACAGCGCCGGAGTTCTCTGTGATTATGGCATATACCAAAACGATGATTAAGCAGCAGATTTTAAAATCTGACTTACCAGACGATCCTCACTTTAACTTTTTCTTATTGTGGGAATTTCCAACGGTACTACGTGAGAAATACGCTGATTTAATGCAAGGACATAAGTTAAAGCGTGAAATTATCGCAACACAGATTACTAATGCGGTTACTTTACACATGGGGGTCACTTTTATTCAACGTCTATATGATGAAACAGGGGCGTCAGTTGCTGATATTATCAAAGCGTTTATTGCTGTGGTTGAGATTTTCTCTTTGGATAAACTATGGCAAAAGTCAGAGAAGTTAAGTGGGAAAGTAAGCGCTGAAAGCATTCAAAAGTGTTTACAGATCTTATTTAGATTTGTGCGTCGCAATTGTCGTTGGATTTTACGCAATGAGCCTAAAGGCTTCCCAATTGCTGAGGTGATTGCTAAGTATCGACATACAGCACCTAGTGCATTAAAGGTATTTCCAAGGCTTTTGATTCCATCAGAAAAACAAAAAATTGAGGATAAAGCGACGGCTTTAATTAATGCCGGGGTGCCAAAAACGATTGTTGATGAGGTGTTATCATTTAAGATGGCAACTTCAGTGATGGACTTAGCCCATAGTATAGAGATCTCCAAAGAAAGTGAGTCATTTGAAAAGATTGCTATATTGCTTAATCAAAAGCTATGGTTATCTTGGTTTAGAAGTTGCATTAATCACTTAGGCGGTAAACAATCTTACTGGGGTACGTTATCAACGTCTGCTTTGCGTGATGATTTGGATAAATTGCAATACCGCTTGGTCAGACGTGTTATTGAGTTTACCAAAGATATCGATGATGTTAATGACAAAGTTGAGTATTGGTTGAGTATCAACAGCAGTTATTTAGCACGTTGGAATGGACTTATTGAAGATATGCGTACGGATGAACCAAACTTTGAATCAGTCAATATTGCTTTTAGAAGTTTAAGCGATTTGGCGCGTTCCCATTAATTTATACTCTCTCTAAATCTTAGCAAATAGCATCAACGACAAACTGTAATTTTATTAGGCTTTAGTGTAGTATTACGCCTACTGCTATTAGTGTCTAAATAAATAATGCAAAGTAACTTACAAAAAGCACGTGTTTTAGTCGTAGGTGACGTGATGTTAGATCGCTATTACTACGGTTCGACAGAGCGTATCTCACCTGAAGCACCGGTTCCTGTGGTGCATGTTAAGAATATTCAAGATCGTGCAGGTGGTGCTGGCAATGTCGCTTTAAATATTACCTCACTCACAGGAAAGGCGGGAATTTGTGCGATGATTGGTCAGGATGAGCCAGCACACATTCTAAAAAACTTTTTAGCTGAACAATCAATTCATAGTCATTTGATTGAAACACATTTGCCAACGATTACGAAGTTGCGTGTGTTATCCCAAAAACAACAGTTGTTGCGTCTTGATTTTGAAGAAGGTTTTGTGCAAGTTGATGAAGGTGTGCTTTTCAGCAATGTTGAGGCAGCACTTCAAAACTATAATGTCATGGTATTATCGGACTATGGTAAGGGGACATTACACGATGTGCAAAAATTGATTGAATTGGCAAATAAACAAAATATTGCAACACTCGTTGACCCTAAAGGTAATGACTTTAGTATCTATCAAGGTGCAACTTTAATTACCCCCAATCGCAAGGAATTTGAAGCAGTTGTTGGCAAGTGCCATACTGAAGATGAGTTAATTACTAAAGCGCATCAATTAATAGCCAATTGTCATTTAGGTGGACTGCTAATTACTCGAAGTGAGGAAGGTATGACATTGGTGTTAAAAAACGGTGAAGTGACAACGATTCCTACCGTTGCCAAAGAGGTCTTTGATGTGACTGGTGCAGGTGACACCGTCATTGCCGTCATGGCAATGGCAGTTTCGTGTGGCTATGATTACACCTCAGCGATGCGTCTTGCTAATGCCGCAGCAGGTGTTGTTGTTGGTAAAGTTGGCACGGCAACACTGAATGCTCAAGAGTTGCATGATTCACTCCATGCACAAGCCAGAGTACACAAAGGTGTTTTAAGTCAAACTGAGCTCAAAAAAGCAATGAGTGAGGTTCATCTTCAAGGTGAAAAAGTCGTGATGACCAATGGCTGCTTTGATATTTTGCATGCCGGACATGTTGAGTATTTACAAAAAGCGCGCGCTTTGGGTGATCGCTTGATTGTCGCTGTTAATACCGATGAGTCAGTTAAGCGCTTAAAAGGGACATCTCGACCATATGTTAACTTGCAATCACGGATGGAAGTGCTTGCGGCATTAGGCTGTGTTGACTGGGTAGTGGCATTTGAAGAAGATACGCCACAGCGAATTATTAGTGAACTATTACCGGATATTCTGGTTAAGGGTGCCGATTATGAAGTTTCACAAATTGCGGGCGCTAAAGAAGTGTTAGCTGCAGGTGGTGAGGTCAAAACCATTACCTTAAAGCCCAGTCATTCGAGTACATCGATTATTGAAAAAATAAAAAATCAAAAGTAGGTCATGAAACACATTCATATATTAAGCATTTGCGGCACCTTTATGGGTGCTTTAGCGCTATTAGCGCGTGAGAAAGGTTACAAGGTCACAGGCAGTGATCAAAATGTTTACCCACCGATGAGCAACTACCTTGAGTCTCAGGGCATTAAGCTTATATCTGGTTATGATTATGATATTGAATCATTTAGACCTGATCAGGTGATTGTTGGTAATACGATGCGCCGTGGTATGCCAATTGTTGAGCACTTATTAAATAGTGATCTTGAGTATTTTTCAGGTCCCAAGTGGCTTTATCAAGAAGTTCTTAAAGGTAAAAAGGTCATTGCTATTGCCGGAACACATGGTAAAACAACTACCACATCGATGGTCATTAAATTGATGGATGATGCGGGATTAAATCCAAGCTTTCTGGTCGGTGGTATTACTCAGGACTTTGGGGTGTCATCGCGCCTAACGGATTCTGAGTACTTTGTGATTGAAGCCGATGAATATGATACGGCATTTTTTGATAAGCGCTCGAAGTTTATGCATTATCATCCAGATGTGTTAGTAATTAATAATCTTGAGTTTGATCATGCGGATATTTTTAACTCGATGGAGGATATTTATCGACAATTTCACCATCTTATGCGGCTGTTACCTGGAAAGTCGACGGTTATTTATCCTAAGCTAGATACCCACATTCATAAGCTACTAGCGATGGGGTGCTGGTCTGAGTGTTTCCCGCTTCAAGGTGAGGATGGGCTTAATATCAAGCCTATTGTTGAAGACTATAGTCAGTTTGAGATCATAGACCACACTAAAACACTTAAGATCAATTGGGCATTACTGGGTGAACATAATGCCAAAAATGCGTTATCAGCTTATGCAGTTTTAAAAACACTAGGTGTTTCATTGGATAAAGTGACAGAGAGTTTTAAAAATTTTAAAGGTGTCAAACGCCGCCTTGAATGCATTATCCAAAACGATCACTATGCCATTTATGATGATTTTGCCCATCATCCAACGGCGGTAGCAGAAACGCTTAAGGCAATTAAAGCACGTGCCGGTGAAAAAGAAAGGGTAGTAGCTATTCTAGAGCCGCGCTCAAATACGATGAAAATGGGTACGCAAGAGCAGGCATTAATTAATGCGCTTACTATTGCTGATGAAGTCTGGTTTTATCAAAACAGTGCGATGCAGTGGCAGGCGGCATCTTACGCTAAAGAAAACTTTATAGTATTTGATGAGGTTGCTGATATTGTTGCGCATTTTAAGCAATCACAACCTCATTGCTTTACTCACTATGTCATTATGAGTAATGGGGCATTTGATGGGTTGTATAAACAGTTAGGTGCACTTGCGAGGCGAGGTGTTGAAATAGAAAAAATGCGTAATTTCAGTCGTGATGAAATCTTGCCCGCAACTAACGTTGCTTTAGGCAGTTACTTTTTTCCCGCAAAAAAGTAACCAAAAAACTCGCCCTGCAAGTTTTGTTGACGTCAGTAAAATGGGATTTTTCGCTTACCTTTTTTTGACCACGCAAAAAGGTAAGTCACTTGAGCTGCTTGCAGCGGTGAAATATATTAAACATAAAAGAGGTAATTTGTGAGAGTCAGATCTCAATTAACACAATGTAAAACCGTAAGCTTCGGTAGCATAGGCGCTTCGCAAAGCGAGTTGCATTGAATGAAACAGCTAGGGGATAAAGCCTTAAAATAAACTTGATCTAGTGGCATGAATCAACAACAAGGATTGCAGCATTAATTTGATTGTTTTTATATGCAAAACAAAGGCATTTTGACTAGTGGTAGAAGATGCAGTGCAGCTTAAACGATCAACTCACCATCCTTAATGGTTGCGTTACGATAATTCAATGTTGCATCATAGATGATTTGATTGTAATGTTTACAATCCCATAGGATCAAATCAGCGCATTTACCGATTTCAATACTGCCTTTTTGTGCTTGTATTCCAAGTGCATAAGCGGCATTGATCGTTGTTGCTTGAAATGCCTGATAAGGTGTCATGCGAAATAGGGTGCATGCCATATTCATCATCAGTGGCAACGATAAAAAAGGTGATGAGCCGGGATTGGCATCAGTGGCAATGGCTATTTTCACCTTTTGTTTTAACAGATCAGTAACAGGTGGCAACTTGGTTTCACGTAAGAAATAATAGGCACCAGGTAGTAAAACAGCCACGGTATTAGCATCGCGCATTTTAGTAATGTCCTCAATCGCAAGATACTCTAAATGATCAGCTGATAGAGCGTTAAATTGAGCAGCAAGAGCCGCACCTTTTTGATCGGATAATTGCTCGGCATGCAGTTTTAATTGAAACCCATGATTTTTTGCTGCAGTAAAAAGGCGCTTCATTTGACTATGTGAAAAACCAATATTTTCACAAAAGCCATCGACAACCTGTGCCAAATTTTCTTTTTTCAACACGGGTAAAACTTCATCAATGATAAAGTCAATATATTGATCTTTATCATCAAACTCAGGCGGCAAAGCGTGTGCACCTAAGAAGGTGGGGATAATATCAATACCCTTAGATTCATTAAGTTGACGAGCAACTTTAAGCATTTTCATTTCACTATCGAAATCTAATCCATAGCCTGATTTAATCTCACAGGTGGTTGTGCCATATTGCATCATTTGTTTAAGGCGTTTATTGGCACTGTGATATAACTCATCTAAAGAAGCGTTACGTGTTGCCATAACGGTTGAGCGAATGCCACCACCCTTTTTGGCAATTTCTTCATAGGAGGCGCCATTTAATCGCATTTCAAACTCGTCAGCGCGATTGCCACCATAGACAAGATGCGTGTGACAATCAATAAGTCCCGGTGTTATAAGTTGACCATTGTAATCAATGGTTTCATGTGCCTTAGGCAGTACTGAACCTTTGGCTAAGATATCAATAATCTTGCCTTCATTAATGACTAAAGTAGCATTATCCAAAATACGCTCGTCTTGATCGAAGGTCACAAGGCGCGCATTTTGGATGATAAGATCATACATACTTTTACCTTTTGTTATTCCTATGTTATTACGTTTTTATTTTTTTATTCTTTTATCCGGAATAAAAGTAAGTTGAGATTTAAATATTCCCCTCACCCGTTCAGCTTAAGCTGAACGACCTCTCCCGCAAGGGGAGAGGTAGGCGCTGATACAACTTATGTTTTTACTCCTTTACACTTGGAAAAGCTGTGCATGCACATCGCTATAAAATGCATGTTGTTTGATAACAGCGGTGGCATTTTCAATATCACGTGCAAAATAGCGATCCTCATCATAATAAGGCACTTTGGCGCGAATTTGGCGATACTTACTATCCAATATGTTTGATGTTTTAAGTGGTGCTCGTATTGAGACACCTTGGCAAGCAGCAAGCACTTCAATACTTAATATAGATAATACATTTTGAGCAATCGTATTTAATTTGCGTGCGGCAAAAGTTGCCATACTGACATGATCTTCTTGATTAGCAGAGGTTGGTAGACTATCAACAGATGCCGGATGCGCTAGTGTTTTATTCTCACTGGCTAACGAGGATGCGGTCACATGTGCCAACATGAAGCCCGAATTAAGACCAGCATTTTCAATTAAAAATGCAGGTAAGCCACTTAAATGTTTATCGATCAAAAGGGCAATACGACGCTCAGAAATAGCCCCAATTTCAGCGCAAGCGATGCTTAACATATCTGCACTCATTGCCACCATCTCAGCGTGGAAGTTGCCGCCGGATATAATCTCTTTGGTTTCTGGCAAGATTAGCGGATTATCAGAGACACCATTAGCTTCATTTAATAAATTGCGCTTAGCGTCATTGATCACTTGCCAAGCGGCTCCCATTACCTGTGGTTGGCAACGTAATGAGTAAGGGTCTTGTACTTTGCTACAGTGATCATGCGCGTGCATAATCTCACTGTTTTCCAATAAGTTGCGCATGACTTGTGAAAAAATAATTTGACCCTCAACGCGTTTGATCTTGGAAATAACTGGATCAAAGGGCTTCATACTGCCAAAGGTTGCTTCAATACTTAAAGCGCCAGCGATAGTGGCAATACTGAAATTGCGCTCGACTTTAATCAACCCCATTAAAGCAATGGCAGTTGATGCTTGGGTGCCATTAAGTAGTGCTAAGCCCTCCTTCTCTTGAAGCTCAATAGCACTTAATCCTGCTTTCTTTAAAGCCTCGACTGCATCGATGCGCTGACCTTGATAATCAACCTCACCCTCACCAATCAGTGGCATGCTCATGTGCGCTAAAGGTGCTAAATCACCCGATGCACCAACTGAACCTTGCTCAGGAATTACAGGATAAATGCCATGATTATAAAAGGCGATGAGTGCATCTAGGGTTTGTTGTGTGACACCTGAGTAGCCTTGTGCAAGACTGTTGATTTTAAGCAACATAATAAGCTTAACAGTGTCATTATCTAGCGCTTTACCCACGCCGGTAGCATGAGAAAGCACAATGCGGCGTTGTAGTTCTTTAAGCTCTGTGGTTGGGATTTTTTTATTTGCCAGTAAGCCAAAGCCCGTGTTAATCCCATAAACTGTTTTGCCTTCTTTAAGCACTTCCTCAACAATGCTGCGTGATGTTGCCACTTTAGCGTATGCGCTATCATCCAAATGAATGGGGCATGCACTATTAAGTAATAGTTCGATATCCTGAAGACTAAGCTCACCCGGGATTAAGCAAAAGCTTTGCGGGTTATGCGCTTTTTTATTGGTTGTATTTGTTTTATTCATGACTTCACTCATATTAACGCCTCATTTTTGGCTGTAGCACAGGTAGTATCTTTTGTATCTGCATTAACCATGGGTAAATTGAGTCCTTTGTCTTTAGCACATTGAATTGCGATGTCATAACCGGCATCAGCATGACGCATAACCCCAGTACCTGGATCATTGGTTAACACGCGTTGCAAACGTTTTGCCGCAGCTTCAGTACCATCGGCAACGATAACAACACCGGCGTGTTGAGAGAAGCCCATGCCAACGCCACCTCCATGATGTAAACTTACCCACGTAGCTCCACCTGCGGTATTGAGTAATGCATTTAAAAGCGGCCAATCAGATACCGCATCTGAACCATCTTTCATGCTTTCTGTTTCGCGATTAGGACTTGCGACAGATCCTGAATCTAAGTGATCACGACCAATAACAATAGGACCTTTAAGCTCACCATTTTTAACCATTTCGTTAAATGCCAAGCCAAGGCGCGCACGATCGCCCAAGCCAACCCAACAAATGCGTGCCGGCAGACCTTGAAAGGCGATACGCTCTTTTGCCATATCTAACCAATTATGTAGGTGTTTGTCATGCGGCATAAGTTCTTTAACTTTCTGATCCGTTTTATAGATATCCTCAGGATCACCGGATAAAGCAACCCATCTAAACGGTCCAATGCCTTGACAAAAGAGTGGACGGATAAATGCCGGAACAAAACCTGGGAAATCAAACGCATTTTGCAAGCCCTCATCAAAGGCAACTTGGCGAATATTATTACCATAGTCAAAAGTTGGAATGCCTTGTTTGGCAAATTCAAGCATTGCCTTTACGTGAATTTTCATTGATTTTTTGGCTTCTGCTACAACTAATTCAGGATTGCTTTGACGCTCTTTTTTAGCCTTTTCCAAACTCCAACCAATCGGTAGATAGCCGTTTAATGGATCATGTGCGCTGGTTTGATCCGTTACCGCATCAGGCTTGATGCTGCGCTTGATCATTTCAGGTAAAATCTCAGCAGCATTTCCTAACAGACCCACAGAAATAGCACGTTTCTCAGCGCAGGCTTTGTTGAGAATAGCCATTGCCTCATCTAATGTTTTGGCTTTGTAATCAACGTATTTGGTGCGTAACCTAAAATCAATACGGCTTTCATCACACTCAATGGCTAAAACACAGGCACCGGCTAAAACGCCAGCGAGTGTTTGCGCGCCACCCATACCACCTAATCCTGCGGTTAGAATCCACTTGCCCGATAAGTCGCCGTTATAATACTGACGTCCCATCTCAACAAATGTTTCGTAGGTGCCTTGGACAATACCTTGTGAGCCGATATATATCCAAGAACCAGCGGTCATTTGTCCGTACATCATTAAGCCTTTTTTATCAAGCTCATTAAAGTGTTGCCAATCTGCCCAATGTGGAACAAGGTTTGAGTTAGCAATGAGCACACGTGGTGCATCGGCATGTGTTTTGAAAACACCTACTGGTTTTCCTGATTGCACAAGTAATGTTTCATCATCTTCAAGCTTCTCTAGAGACTCAACGATCTTATCAAAGCACTCCCAGTTACGTGCTGCTTTACCAATGCCGCCATAAACAACAAGATCCTGAGGATGCTCAGCGATATCAGGGTCTAAGTTATTCATCAGCATGCGCAAAGGTGCTTCGGTTAGCCAAGATTTGGCAGTGAGTTTGGTGCCAGTTGCGGCTTTAACAGTGCGTGACATAATGTAAATTCCTCCTGTGAGTTTTGTTTAAGCTTGCAGAAAATTGGCAAGAAGTGCTGCGGCAAGCTTTGCGGTTCTATTATCAATATCTTTTGTTGGATTAAGCTCAACGATATCCAAAGCGATGACTTTATTGGATTGTTTGAGCTTGCGTAAAGCATTAATGACAAAAGGGCTGCCAATGCCTAATGCTTGTGGTGCACTAACCCCTGGTGCAATAGCAGCTTGGAAAACATCAAGGCACAGCGTGATATAAATGCGATCATGTTTTGCTATGACTTTGTCAATAAATGACAAATCTTGCGGGTTATTGTTGATGTGCTCAGCAAGTAAATAGTGTGTATTGGTCGCATGAGCGTAATTAAATAAACTATTGGTATTAGCAAGTGGTTGTACACCCATGCAGTAGTAATTAAAATCTAACTGATGATTTTGTAAATAGCGCGATGCCTGATAAAAAGGGGTGCCTGAGCTGCCAAGCTCACCTGTTAAAGTTTCACGCAAATCAAAATGCGCATCAAAATTCACAATGGCGGGATTAAGATTTTGTTTGTAAATCCCTTGTAAGTGTCCCCAAGCTGTCTCATGCCCTCCACCAATAACAATTGGTGTTGCGCTTAGGCCAATGATTTTTTCAACATACTCTGCCAATAGCTGTTGTGCTGCTTCAAGATCATGACTGTCACAATAAACATTGCCTGCATCATAAAGCATGATGTTGTTATTGAGATGTACCGCTGAATTAAAAAACGCATGTCTAAAATATTCAGGACCTTCTTTGGCACCAATAACACCTTGGTTACGTTTAATCCCTTCATCACAACAAAAGCCAATTAAGATAAAATGCCGTTTGTTGTTTTCCAATGTCTCAATAGGTTGATTGAGATCAATACTTTTAACCAGTTGATGGAAATACTCATGCTTAACATTAGTGACTCGAGAGGCGTAGCTTGATGCACTATTAGCAGGCAAATATTTCATAAGATTAAAAACTGTACTTAATTGTCGAATATGTAATATCTTTACCAATAAAGCGCTTGATCGCAACCTTGATCTGCAAAATTCTTTAAAATACTATGCACTCCTAATCTTCATAGGTCATAATAATTTGGGCAATGGTTTCAAGCTCATCCTTATTAATAAGCCCGAGCTTTTCAATCAATTCAAGAATAATATTTTGAATATAGCGATAAGAGCGTCCTGATTGGCGCGCAATATCTTTAGCTGAACCGCCTGCAGCAATGGTTTTAAGATGCATGAGCTCACCTTCGGTGAGATTATAAAGTGCTTGAATTAAAGCAAGTCTTGGTTGTTCAAGTTGCGGTGTGTTCTGTGCTTTTAAGCGATTGATATCCTCGGCAGAGGGCGTTAATAACTGCTGGATATGAATGCGTTTATAAATAAAATTCATTGTCGAGCGTAAACGTTGGAAGTATTGCGCCTTTTTCTTGAAGCTGCATAAGTTAAATGATGCTTTGGTAGTATTAAAAAGTAAGACATCTTTATAATCAGCATAAAGTCTTTCGGTGACGAGTGTTAAGTATTCATCAAAGTTTTGTTTGGCATGCTGTTGCTGTGGAAACTCACTATAATCAATAATGCGATAGGCTTCTTGGTTGAGTGTGCCATAAAGCGCATCAAGCTGCCAAAACCCTAGTCTAAAATAAGCTTTAAGCTCATCAGGTGCAGTGCTGCCAATGTAATTAAAGTCATAGGATTTAGTCACACGGAAAAAATCAAAGCCGATAATGCCGTCTTGTGAAATAAGTGTCAGAATCTCTTTAACTGCGCGTTCATTGTACTGGCAGTCGCGATAGATGGCTGTCATGTCTTTTTCTGATAAATGACTAAATGAATTAAGATAGTAGGTGTTTTTATCATTTTCATGATTGTTGCCATCATTGTCATTTTTATTAATCTCATTATTTTTTGTATGCTTATTATCCATGCTGCTACATCCGTTAACACCTGACTGTATCAAGTCTAGATGAGAAATCTGAGGACACAAGTATAAAATACAGGGTGTATTTTATACACTAATAAGTCCTATTTAAAAAAAGTATAACTATGCTCCCTGGCACAAACAGTGACCAGTTTTGTATTTGTGATGTTAAATATCAGAATGATTCAAAGAGGAGCATATGAAAAACAATATTATTTCTAATTTATCTAACCCATTTAATAAATTTGGTTTACCCATTAAATTAAGTTGCATTGCCGTTGCCGTCGTGCTTTCTGGTTGTGGCGGAGGTGGTAGCAGCTCAAGCGCAAATGACACGCCAGTAACTGCTGTACTTGCAGCAAGTAATAGCAATAACTACTTATGTCAAGCAGCAGAAAACGGCGATTCCAGTTGTAGCGATAGCGTGACGATTGCCAATAATGGTGGTAATACAATAACCGGTGTTGGTACATCAGTCAGTAGCAGTGCCATAATACAGCAGGCATATTTTGATGCATTGCCAGAGGGATGTAGTGCCACCTTTAATACGGATACAACAAATACTTGCTTGCAAAGTGATGGCTCTTACAAAACACTTGCAACAGGCGAGCAATGTCAGCTTGCCTTTAGCGTATCATGTCACTCTCCTGTACACTTAGATACGCATCTGACGATTAAGTATCAGCATAGTAATACCGATTTTTCTCTTAATGCGCCCGTCAGTCAAACCTTTTTGGCAAGTGATAACTTTACGTATTCGGTTGAACAAACGCCTTTAGAGATTATGTTAGGTGCTGATAGTAGTATTGTATTGACCAATAAATCAGATCAAACTTTGCGTCATCTAAAGCTTGTATTACCTGCTGTTTTATCTGGTGTAAGCACGGATACACATTTGCACATTGATGCATTAACTCCAGGTGAAAGTGCGACACTAGAGTTTCAATTGCCCGATGACGTTTCTAAAGAGACGATCACTAATGCATTAAGTCAGTTTTATGTTGTTGCGGATAACTTGAAAAGAACCATGATTCAAAATATTGCTATCAATAGCGGTTTAGAAATTGAATCAGCACCAACAGCTGAGCTTAATAGTACAGAAATACTTTATCCAATAACATTAAAGAACAACACTAATCAAAATTATAACCATGTCAGCATTGCGCTATTGGATAGTCAAGGTCATGTTATTCAACAAGGGATAAGCGTTGATCAAAGCCAGATAAGTGTTTTAGCTAACTCAACCAAAACACTTTATATTAAGCTTAATAGTGATGTTGCCGAGCACGTTGTTAAAGTTCGCGTTGATTATCAAACACATTCAGGAAATCAAACAAAAGCGCTAGATTGTCAATTAGATATTGATGCGTTAATCAAAGCGCAATCATTAAGTGTCAATAGTCATGTATTACCGTATGTTGATCATTTGGTTAAAACGTTAACGATTACCAATAATGGTGAATTTGATTGGTATCCTTCAACCAAGGCGAGTGACTATGAAGTTGCCGGTGAAGGCATTTCAGTGAGTACGTCTTCAACAGGGCAAAGCTGTCTAAGTGGCGAAGTGGTTAAGCCTGGTGGCTCTTGCACATTAAATGTAAGTTACACCAAAGATATTGCTCAAAATGTGCCAGATAGCGCCGCTATTAACATTCCATTGGGTGTCAATGCCGCACAAGATGGCGTCAAAACAGTGAGTTTAAGCTTGGTTGATCAAAAGGTATCATTGTCATCTGAGTATCAACTGATTCCTTATGTGCTTAATACTACAGATGGTCAGGCAATATATCGTTTATTATTATCCAATGATGATCAGGATGCGATGACAAATATTAAAGTGCATCTACCTCAAGGCTACAAAAGCGTTAATGATCCCTTAGCAGGTGCCAACGCCTGTCAAGATGGCATGAGCTTGGCAAGTGGTGCAAGCTGTGTATTAAGCGTTGGTCTTGTTAATCCGGCAGATCTTGGTGCTCTTGCCCAAGGGAAAATCAGCATTGATGCTGATATTAATGCACAAGCACATCAAAACATTGCGCAACTTGACCTGGCAGCGCTTAATGTGATTGCGGCAGTAAGCAATAATGCCAGTGCGGTATTGCCAAGTATTAGCTTAAGTGAAGTTACACCAAGTAGCATGAATAATGAGCGCATACAAATTGCATTGAAGAATAATAGCGATCAAGATATCGTGAATTTGGCATTACATTTACCTCAAGATTTACGTGATTTATTAACGACTGAAAGCCAATCAAGCTTAATGATTCCTGTGTTAAAGCAAGGACAATCTTATATCTTCACATTGAGCTTTAACTCAAGCGTTGCTGCTGAGAGCTATATTGATGCACACTATGATTCATTATTAACGAATCAAACAACACATGGCTTAAGCTTAACAGCAGCAAATATGTTGGCATTTTACCCAAGCTTTGCAGTGGCTAAATATACGCTAGAAGCAGATAATCAAACATTAACAGCGACTGAGAATCAATCGATCAGTTTGCATAACCCAACAACAAGCCCGATGGTTGTTAATGCATTGACTTTAAAACATGGCATTACGGGTGTGATGCTTGATCCTGAGCTTCATTTCCCATTAACGATTGATGCTAATAGTACAGCACATATCCCGCTTGAAGTGAGTAGTTCAGCAGAGGGTAGTGCGACATATCAGGTCGATTATAGTCTGAACAATCAAAACAAATCACTGCAAAAACAAATCAGTGTTAATAATCAGATAACAAGTAATGATATTAATATAACCCCTAACTTCTTAAGCCAGATGCAAAAGCCATTAGTAGAGGGCAGTACATTACAAAAAACACTAACGATTACCAATGATGGTCAATTTGATTGGCATGTCAGTGATGATAGTGCTGACTATGAAATCATTGATTTAGCAAATAACGAGCTTGCCCAAGGGGTAACCCTTGCTCCAGCGCAATCTAGCTGCTTAAGTGCAGGTAGTATTGCGCCTGGGCAAAGTTGTACATTAGTATTTGATCTAAGTCATACGGCTCCTGATAAGATCGCCCTTGAGATTGCAGCTAAAAACAATTTAGCAGATGCAAAAAATGTGATTTATACAACAACGACAAATGCTTATTTATTTGATCCAGTTGATGCAGGGTTTGTACCAAGCAAGGTCAAATCCTCGATAGTAGGGGTAGATGAAAATCCGGTGTACGTGAGTTATCAACTAATAAATCATGCAACGCATGCTATTACATTAGATAGTATCCCAAGCTTTAGCTTAGAAGGACTCTACACGCTTAATCTTGCAAGTGAAGCCGAAATAAGCAGTTGCGTTGATGGCATGACATTACAATCTGGTGAACATTGTATTATTCGACAAAAGCTTATGTTTAATAGTGAAGCAGCATTAACCGAAGCTGTTAATGGCTTTATTAATGTTCACGCGACAGTCGATGGGCAAAACATACAGCTTCTGCATCAAGTACTGACCGTAGGGGGGGATGATAATGCCGATTATATATCACCGCAATTAAGTGATTTAACCCTAACAGCAGGGAAAGTAAATATGCTTGAAATCACCAACCCATCACAATATGAAAGCTTAAGTGGTGTGAGAGTGCATGTCCCTGAAGTCTTAGCAGGAGATAGTGATAGTTTAGTGATTAACAGCCTAGCACCATCACAGTCTTATCAGTTCAGTTTTACACCTGCGATGGATCAAAGCGTGTCTGATTGGTTAAATGCTAATAAAGATAACTTGCTTGATAATACACAAAGCTGCTTGATTTATGTCACAGCATCTAATGGTAATAAAGTTTGTCCATCGGTTGATGTCAAGGCACCATTTGATTTAGCCGATTCAAGTATTGATGTGGAGTCACCTGGAGATCATTTTTATCAATTTGAATATAGCGGGAGCTCACAAACCCAGCTTGAAAATATTGCTTTGATTGAAGGAGATAGTGTTGGTTTAAGCCTTGTAGATGATCATACAACTTACCCATTGACATTGCATTACGGCGATCTAAAGAGTGTTAGTGTAAATGCAGATCCTAATAGTTACATAACTAGCAATGGAGTGAAACCAAAACTTGAGATCACCTTAAGTGGTGGCGTTAAATATGATGTGCCAATAAACTTTACACAAAACAAGGCGCAATTAACACATGGTAATTTATACATGCTTAGCCCACAACAAGGTGCAACAAGCACGGTTAATATGACGATTGAGAATACAGGCGCATTTAACTGGCAAATTCCAACTGCAACAAGCTTAACAAATGATATACATTTTTATAATCAAGCAGGGCAGCTAGTTAGTGCAAACTTTGCGGTGGTGGGTGCCACGACAAATTCTTGTACTGCATTGACTTCATTGGCAGCTGGTGAGAATTGCAATTTAACGATTGAGGCGCACAGTAATGTTGTCGCAGGTGATTATAATATGCAAGTTTCTCCGGATCTTCATTTGACGATTGATGGTGGTAAGCTCAACTTGCATGTTGTTGATGAGTTAGGCTTTGAAAGTCATGTTGATAGTGGTGAAGTTGGTTTAAATACCCAAGCAATCACCTTATCAAACTACACGTCTCTTGCCAAAGATGTAGACATTAACATGCCACAAAATCACAATACTTATCAAGTGTTAGCGATAGGCAGTAATTCGCCATGGTGTACAGAGATTACCTGCCCTGAGTCGTGTGATATCGATAATGGCAAAATCATGATACCAGCGGCAACAATCGATGGAGAGGATATTATCCCAAGTCAATGTAAAGTCTATGTTCATAAAACAAATGAGCCAGCACTGACTACTGATCATATATCTATTGGCTTGCCAGGACAGATGAAAAGCTATGAATTAAGACCATTACAAAATCTATATTTGATGAAAGACAATAAGCTATATCATAATATTTTAGACAAAGCAGATGGCTTTCTATTTGATGTTAATAATTGGCAAGAGATAGGACAAACCTCAACAGAGGGTTCTAGTGTTGCTGATTTGGCAACAGATGATCATGGGAATGTTTATGCTGATGGGCGTTATACGGCACTTTATCAAGTAACGAATCAAGGGATGCAGTTGGTTGCCAATTCAACGAAAGATGTCAGTATCACGTCACTACAATTCAACAAAGGGTATTTATATGGTACCGTTTCTCAAGATGAAGAGATCTACCGTATCCCTGTTGATGAAATTGGTGTGCCAGGAGCTCCAAGCTCGCCAACATGGCAGAAGTACTATGATGCGCCATCTGGTTATTACTACTTGGGTGAATTAAATTCGCTACCATTTACACTTAAAAATGATAATCCTGATACACCGACTTTGTTGATGATCACCGAGTATAAGAATAATGGCAATGTTGCATTGTATAATAACAATAAGTGGAATAATTTGGTATCTATCCCAGATGACAATCCACCAGCTGGTTCTGGCCAATACGGGCAAATCTTTACATTAGCAGTTAATCCAAGAATACAATTAACGCCGATGCCACACTATGACATTCTTTTTGGTACACACCCGACAGGCACGTCACAAAGCGGTGGTAATTCAACAATGAAAAGAGTGTACCAAGCAGTATTAGGCTGTAAAGAAAATGGCGTTTTATCGGTGATTACGGGTGATGGCCAGTGTCAAGCAAGTGACGTGGTATTAATTGATCCGGCGAGCTTATCAGGCACGCTTACAGAGGGTTATCAGCTAATAAGCCAATCAGTTAACCCATATTATGGCGTGTTAAATCTGCAGATTGTCTATAACCCTGTAAATTTAATCGATCAATATATCTATATGTTAGGCAAGCGTGAGACAACACACTTTAGCACGGATGGCTCGGTCAATGAAATGTATATGATGGGATATGATAAAAACTCGCCATGGCAGAGTGAAAATCCAATCCCCATGCTAGGCTCATCTCCTAAGTTTCAAGATATCGATGTGGTCAATGGCATGCAGATTAAAAAACAATAATCACTAAAATCAAAAATGATGGGGTGTATTTTATACACTTATCTTCTTAAGGTGTACTTAGTACACTCTGCAGTCTAACAAGATCCATAGTCATCATAAAGTAGTTTATGTAGCTATGGATTTTAAATTTATCTCTGTCATTTAAAAATAGCCAAAGAGGAATAGGTATGCCTTGGATTAAGAAATCAGTATTTTGTTTAACTAGTATGATAGCGTTAGCTATTGCCGGTTGTGGTGGCAGTACTAGCAGCAATTCAACACCGAGTACGAGTCCTTTGGCAGTCAGTAGTGATTTGCCTGAGCAATTAACGTCAGAGACGGCAATAGATAGAAGCTCAGAGGTCAAAGTTGAAGTAAAAGTAGGCATGGATCAAACCCTTGAAATGAATCAAGTTGGTGCTGCAGAATCACCATCAAGATCTGTGTATATTACCTCGGTATCAATATCGCCAACAGTTGCTCAATATGTTCATCTTGAGCCTTATCATGAAGATTCATGTTGGTCAAATGATGTCGGTGCAAATCTGCAAGCCGGACAAAGCTGTGATCTTTACTATAGTGTTGAATCCTTAACACCAGCTACCATTAAGGGTGATGTTAAGATAACACTCAGTGGTGCTTCTGAAAAAATGATTGAAGTGCCTGTAAAAACAACGTTTAAACCCGCCAATGAAATGACAAATGTATTGCAGTTGCAATCCTCAATCACAATGACACCGGGCAATGTTATGCAATTTGTTATTCATAACCCTAATAAGGAAACAGTAAAGGGAGTAAAGATTGATTTAAGTCATGCACCAGATGTAGTTATTGCAGCTTTGGATTTACAGGATATTGACGATGGACATTATAATGCAGTAACCAAAATGGTTTCAGCTAATACAACAATGTTAGAACCTAAACAAACAACAACTATATCTCTACATGTTAAACCTGATGAAAACCTTGCCGGTGCGGCAATTAAGTATAGCTATCAAGCACTGGAGCAAAACAGCTACCATAATAAGCCCATTTTTCAGGTGATTGCAGATAATGCACAAGATTTGATTCCAGTGAGAATCAATGCCTATTCAGTACCGGCAACCCTATCACGTCTTGATATTAAAACGCCAGGTGAGTATCAACAGACTTTCATCAATCATAGCACTCGGGAAATGATGATTAAAAATATTGATTTTACGTTACCACAAGGCGTGACACTTAAAAATACGCAAGATATGTGTCAAAAAGACACCTTATTAGCAGCAGGTGGAAGTTGTGTCCTGTCATATCAAGTTGCAGATAATGCCTATCAAGCTAAGGATTTTAATAAGCGCTTTGCCAATATTAATTATTTTTCTGATCAAATGTTATATAGCACCAAAGATCAAGTCTCTGATCAGGATGTAACAATTTCAGGTGCCAATATTGGCTTTAAAGAAGCATCGCATTACATCAATATGGATTCGCATAATAGCGTGATCAATGTTGCGATTGTGAATCATGGTGCCTTTGCTTGGCAACTGCCTAATAGTTTGGATGCATTTCAGTTATATCAAAACACAACAAATCAACCACTACAAGGTGGCTATCTGAGTGTTGTCGCGCCAACCAATGATCAAGTATCTTGTGCAGCGGGTGGAACATTAGCGGTAAACAGCACCTGTTATATTGGGGTTAAGTATACGCAATTAAATTCGCCACCCGATGCTGAAGGTTATCAGTTAAGTCTGGCAAAACAAACCAATATGATGGTTGCAATTAATAGTAATGTCTATTTAACCAAAAGCGGGGTTAATGCCGAAATATCACAAGATGATGAGACAGTTTATCCAAGTGTTAAAGCGATCAAACTCACCAATACCAATTTTAGTAATGAGTCAGTTTTAGTGTCATTAACTAACGACAATCTTAAGCAGTTTTCTGTCTATGATGGCACGCAAGCGTGGTGTAGTACAAATACTTGTCCTAAATCATGCTTTAACAGTGATCAATTATTTACAAAAGGGCAGGTCAATACATTAACACTTGATGCTTATTCCACGAAAAGTGATAACACTTGTTATATTTATGTCAAAGCGCAGAATGTTAATGCTGGTGGCAAAGTAAGTGCCTTATTGCAGATTGACAAGCTTGGAGCCCATGCTGATGAAGATAAAACCTTTAATTTTGTAGCAGATGGTATTTTGTATGCGAGTGTGAATAGTCAGACAACACCTTATGTTTATCAGTATGATCAAGCAGGGTGGCATATGCTGTTCGTTGGTAAAAGCACAGGTGAGTATATGTTAAATAGCTTCATTTCAGGGGTTGGTATTTCTCCTCAAGGTGTCGTTTTTATTAGTAATGGCTACCAGACGTTGAAGCGTCCATTTTTGCCAGATGTTTACCCACCAGTTTTGGGTAAGCGCTTTACTTCAGTGCTGTCTATTAACGGTCAGAATACTTTTTTGGGACTAAGTGATGTATTAGGCGATTTAGGTCAAAGTACACATATTCAGATCAATAGTTCAGGGCAAATTATTGTGTCAAACGTTGGCATGACAGAAGATTCGCATGCCTATATAGCGCAAGCTTCAGTCAATGATTTTGATGGTTGGAGTAAGTTGGCAACACCTGTTTCATCAACGATTAATGAGGCAATACCAATGACTTTAGATGATAAAGGTGACTTATATTACATAGCGACTCAACAAGGTCAAACCTATAAATTAACCAATCAAAACAACTCTCCATTGACACAAACGGTTGCTAAAGCGCTTGGTGAAACCCACGTGTTAAACATGGGCAAAACAGCTGATGGAAACATTTATCAAAGTATTCAATGTGATGATGGCAATCAAAAAAAGATCTGCATTGATATACTGCAAAACAATGCATGGCAGCAAATAGCAAGCTTTCCAGAGGATGGTGGCGCTAATGTATCGGTCTCATTTGATGAATCGGGAAATGTTTACTTATCGTCATTGAATGCGCATGCGGTTTATTTTGCAAATAAAAATACACCAGAGCAAGTACTAGGTGCTGATTCTAATCCATTTAAACAAGCCAATATTTATGGATTAAAAACGATTAATGATACGGTTTATGTATTAGCAAGTAATGGGTTATATACGTATGATCAGTCACAAGCTAAATGGCAGCTATTGGCTAATTTGCCAGCGGCCAATTTACATGAAAACCCTGAGATTATAAATAATCTACGTGTTGCAACGCAATTGGATGTAGACACAGGTGATCATTAATTCTTGAATTTAGTAACTGCAGCCAATAAGATCAAAAAGTAAAGCAAAACTTCAACGAATTATCGATTGTTTTCATCGGCACGCTCAGGCAAAATAAGACGACTTTTGATGCGCGATTTATCACAAGTATTTTTTATTAACCGTTTAGAGTAAAAGAGCTAAAAGAGTAAAAATGGCAGTTAAGATAGAGAAAAAAATCACAGGCTTTAATATTGTCAAACCCGATGATGGGGCAAACAATGTTGCAGTTAAACCAACAAAAAAAGAAAAATCACATCAGCAAATGAGTGAAAATATCAAGCGTCCAGAGTCATTGCTCGGTGAAACGTATAAGATCAAGCCACCTCAAGCAGAGCATGCGCTATATGTGACGATTAATGATATTGTCTTAAATGAAGGCACAGAGCATCAAATGCGTCGCCCATTTGAGATTTTTTTAAGCTCTAAAAATATGGAGCATTTCCAATGGACGATTGCCTTGACCTTAATTATCTCAGCGGTTTTTCGCAAAGGGGGTGATATTACCTTTTTAGTTGAAGAGTTAAGATCTGTTTTTGATCCTAATGGTGGTTATCTAAAGCGTGGTGGAAAGTATATTCCTTCATTAGTTTCGGAAATTGGTGATGTGATTGAAAAGCATTTAAAGAAAATTGGTATGCTGCCAGATGATGAATTAGATGAAGAGCAAAAGCAATATATTGCTGCAAAGCGTCAAGAGCTGGATCAGCGTCAACAGCCAAGTAATGATGCGAGTAATAATTTCCCACCTGAATCACAACTATGCACTAAATGCAGCACCAAAGCGATGGTGCGCATGGATAATTGCTTAACTTGCTTGAATTGCGGTTACTCTAAGTGCGGATAAATCAATCATGATTTATGCCTTTTTCTATCTTGCTTTTTGTATTTATCTAGGTTTTTTTCTTAAGAATAAATGGGCTGCATTGTTTCTTGGTGTTTCGGTTATAAGTTGGTTTATTGTGCGCTTACCTGAGGTTAATACTGATCTTAGTTGGCGCTTTGCTTTAACGCTCATCTCTTATATCAGCGAGTTTGTTGTGCTGTTGTATTTTTTCCCTCAGAAAATCACTCAGTTAACGCGCCCGAATGTGCGCAAAAACCTTATTGTCGCAGCTGTTTTATTAGTGCTTTTCAGTGTGGTTGTTTTATTTAGTAGTCTTGCCATTCCTTATATGCAGCAAGTGTTAATGCATCAAGCAAATGCTGATATTAATCATTTGTTATCGCAGATCAGTTGGCTATATCGCTTTGGTAGTTTTGCTGGTTGGTTAAGTTTCTTTAGCTATCTTTATCTTTGGATTGGCTTAAGTCGGTTTATTGTTAAACGACCTTTGGGTGTTTAACGGAGGTGGGCGTATGCAATACGCCCCTACAAAATTTTCACCTCGCCCCTTGCCGGAGTCGTGCGGCGTAAGCGGCACGGGTGAGGGGTGATTGAATTTATTTTTCATTTGTTATAATTGATCGTGTGCTACTTTGTGATTAACTGTAAAGGAATATTAATATCAATGCTGTGAGGCAATAAAAGTTTATGCGTATAATTTTGTGACTGCAAAAAGTGAATTAAAAGATTTTGTAAAGCTTCAGGTGGCAAGGGCGAGAAGCTTATTTTTTCTAATATACCTTGTGAATTAACCGTCAGTGTAATGATAAGATTAAGGGATTTATCCGGTGATGGCTGCTTAGCAAGATAGTTGCTTAGGGCAGTTTGTAGCGCTGACATTACCTCATTGATTTCTCTGGCAGTGCTAAAGTTTGCTGAGGCTGGAGCAGTGTTTAGTTGAATGGAATCATCCCCTTTACTAACAGCTTGAGGTAATGTTTTGTTTCTCTCAATTTTTTTAACTTTATTATCTTCTTGCTGTAATGGTTTTACCTGCTTTGGCGGATTGGTTTCAATTTTTAGTTTTGAGTCATGTGTCATTATTAGCTGGGTGTCAGCTGTGGTTGCTGCTTGTTTACTTTCTTTAGCAGATGATTTTTTTATAGGGCTTATAACACTATTTGGAATGTTCCTGTTTATCGTGGTTTTACTTAAATAAACAATATGTGCCGGAATACTCTCTTTAGTGAGTGCAATATCAATCGGCTTTTGAGGTATGTTGTTAATATATTTGGCAAGCGTGCATAAAAGGACAATTACTAAGAGAACACTTAAGTGTAAAGTCAGTGACAGTAGGGTTGCACGCTTCATCATAAGGAATTAAAACTGATATTGAATATTAAGCATTGCGACAATGCCGTCAGCCGGATAGTAACTTAAATCCGTCAAATTATAAGTTGAAACATAATTGTAATAGAATTTATTAAATAGATTATAAATATTGAAATTAAACTGCCAATAATCTAGCTGATACTTAGCCCCAAGATTGGTAAGGAAATAACCGCTTTGCTTGGCAAGGGTATTGGTGTAATCACCATAAGCATAGCTCTTACTATAATATTGCTCTTGTAGCCAAAATGAGAGGCTGTCATTGAGTTGCCAATGGCTATGGAACTCCGCAGTAAAAGACGGTTGCCCAGGGACTTGATTGTTGCTAATATCAACGTTAATTTTATTGCTATCCTCAAAAAAACCGGATCTAAACGTATTTAAATTAAAAGCAAAACTACCGCCAAGTCTTAAGCTCGACAGCCACGCGTAATCAAGCGCGAATAAATTACCAATCGTTTGCGTCGGCGGTAGATTAATATTTGCTCCAAAAGGTGTGCTATCACTTTTGAAACTTGGATCATAATCAATCTGATTATTAATTAGCATCCAATAGCTACTGTTTTTCAACGTCAGTTTGTCATTTTTATACATATTATCAAACTGATAAATCCACGCTGTTTGCGGATTTAAGCCAAAGCTTGGTGTCGCTCCTGGCGTTAGATTAGATTGATCGATAAAAGGTAACTGATAGGCGTATGAAATCGAGCCACGTGTATTGAAGTGTTTGCTCCAGTTATATTGCAAATAAATATCACCTGCTCCGATATTAATCACCTGTGAGCCAGAGTTATTACTAGAGATAAAGTCGCCCTTGGTATAGCTATGCTCAAAACGCCCCCCAATACCGCTTTGCCAATAGTGATTGAATATAAAGTCACTTTGATTAAACAGTGCAATATTCGTTTGTGTTGCATTATTTACCGTACTGCTTTGTCTAAAGGTCTGATAGTTAAACTCGCTACCGAATGTGTTTTTCACAAAATCATTATCAAATATCACACTTGGGCGCAAATAAAATAAGCTACTGCCTTGCTTAGAGGAATAGTTTGAATCAGCAAAAATAGCGTTTGCCCATTGCTGTTGATATTGCGATTTGAGGCTAAATTGCCACCGTTTATTAAGTTTTTGGTCGAAATTAAGCTGTGTATTAACGGTGTGGTTAATATATTTTTCTTTGCCGTTACTAGCTTGCCATGGATTGTCGTCACTTTGATCTTGATTTAATGATCCAGGGAAATGTAAATATTGGTAACTATCACTAAAGTTCAGTGTGAATTTTTGCGTATTGGTTTGATGCATTAACGCAATATAGGCACTATTGCTGTTATTACGTGAGTAATCGCGATAACCATCAATGCTTTGACTATTATTAGCAAGTTGCAAACTCCATGTTTTTTCATTATCCAATAGCTTATTAATAAAGACATTAACGCCAGCGCCAAATGGGTAGCCGCCAGATAAACCAATCGTATATTTATCTTGAGCCATAAATTTCTGCTCAATGTTGATTGTGCCACCTAAACCCATACCACCGTAGAGCACACTACTGGCAGTAGGATCGACGGTGATACTTTCAATACTATCTTGTGGAATTAACGAAATATTTTGCGCTTGCGAGTTAAATTGATTCAGTGGAATACCATTTAATAACACATTGGCACGTTGCCCCTTCAAATAAAAACTAGGGTTTGCCGCGCTACTATTGTTACTGTTAACCCAAGCATTTTGCTCAATGGTGTGATCAATGCTTTGATTGGCATAATTGGGCATTAATGATACGCTAATCGGTGCTCTAGAGGCATCGCTACTATCTCGTGTTTTCTTTTGGCCATGATTTAATTGATTCTCATAATTTATAACAATCGTTGGCAAAGTGTATTCCGTTGCTGAGGGACTAGGATCACTGGTGATATTTTTGATGTTGTTATCACTATTTTTTGTTATTTGATCCGCAAATATTGTTTGCCCAACGATGGCAAATAGTATGATGGCACTTAATGTGCGAAAACGGTATGGTTGCATGGAGCCCTCTTTGCTGTTTATATCCCCGTAAACGAATTATTATTAGGCAGGTTTCCGGACTTGACCTAAATGCTTCTTCCCAGTTGCCTAGTGAATGATTGCAAGCGGTATTTTGAATACTCAAAAACACCGTGTTTTACCGTTGCGGGTACAGTATTGGATTTACACCAATTTCCCTTTTAACGTATGTTTTATAACACACGCACCTAACAGCTGGTGATATTAGAGTGCTTTAAAGCAAATGGCAAGACGGCATTTGTTTTTATCTTCCCTTCGACTTCGCTCAGGGAACGGCAAGTAACTTTTTGGGGGACTTAGTTGTAATAAGCTTCAATGCGCCCACGAATTTGTTACCTCGCCCCTTGTGGGATTGCTCGTGCAGCTTACGCTGCACGGGTGAGGGGTGCTGCGTTGGCTGAGCGTGAGTCGAAGCCTAAGTGATCTATTAGGGGCTCATGAGGCACGATTGACTATGGAATTAATAACATTAAAAGCAAAGAATATTAAGGGTTTTACTTGAGAAAGCTGCCATAGTAAAGGATACTATGCCACAGAACTAAAATAGACACATTGCTTGTTGTTATGTCAAAAACAAATCGTGCAAATTACCCGTTGTTATCAAAGATCAACTCGCCTTGTGATGTACGCAAGCTTGCCGTTTCTCAATTAACGGATTTAGCGACTGAAATACGCACGTTTCTTGTTGAGACTTTAGATGTCTCAGGTGGGCATTTCGCTAGTAGCTTGGGAGCATTAGAGCTTACTATTGCTTTGCATTATGTCTATGACACACCGAGTGATCACTTAGTATGGGATGTCGGGCATCAAACGTATGTTCATAAGATCCTAACAGGGCGAGCGGATGAGTTAATTACGATTAAAAAGCCCGGTGGCATTTCAGGCTTTCCTAAGCGCAGCGAAAGTGTTTATGACAGCTTTGGTGTCGGGCACTCAAGTACATCCATTGGTGCGGCTTTAGGTATGGCTGAAGCTGATAAATTGAAAGGATCATCTGCTAAATCCGTTGCTATTATTGGTGATGGCGCACTAACAGCAGGCATGGCATTTGAGGCGTTAAACCATGCAGGAGGCATGCACTCGGATGTTTTGGTTGTATTAAATGACAATGAAATGTCTATTTCTGAGAATGTTGGTGCTCTTACAAGTCATTTGACCAAAATTCTTTCTGGTTCAACCTATAACAATATTCGTGAAACCGGTAAAAAGTTTCTTAAAAAACTGCCTGGTGCGTTTGAGTTGGCAAAACGCTTGGAAACCCAAGCCAAGGGGATGTTTGTACCGGCTAATTTATTTGAAGCACTTAACTTTTACTATGTGGGTCCAATTAATGGACATGATATTGAGGCTTTAGTTGAAGCTTTAAAAACCATTAAACATCACGAAGGACCTAAGCTTTTGCATATATTAACCAAAAAAGGCAAAGGCTATGAAAAAGCAGAAGCAGATCCCATTAAGTTTCATCATGTCAATCCTCAGTTTAATTCAAACAATAGCACTAGCACCATAAGTTCATCTACCGCAAAGTTAAGCTATTCTAATATTTTTGGGCAGTGGATTTGTGATATGGCAGCCAAAGATGGCAAGCTTGTGGGTATCACACCTGCAATGCGTGAAGGGTCAGATTTAATTCGTTTTTCAAAGGAGTATCCTAAACGTTATTATGATGTAGCAATTGCTGAACAGCATGCAGTGACGTTTGCCGCAGGCCTTGCCTGTGAGGGTTATAAGCCCGTGGTGGCAATTTATTCAACTTTTTTACAGCGTGCTTATGATCAGGTGATTCATGATGTCAGTATACAGAATTTAGATATTCTGTATGCTGTGGATCGTGCAGGAATCGTCGGGGCGGATGGCGCAACGCATGCAGGTATTTTTGATCTAAGCTTTATGCGTTGCATTCCTAATACTGTTGTCATGACGCCAAGTGATGAAAATGAATGTTACCATATGTTAAATCTTGGCTTTAAACACCAAGGACCTGCAATGGTTCGCTACCCTCGTGGTACGGGCACAGGTGTCGAGATTACCAAAGATTTTGATTTGGAAATGGGAAAATCAAAATGCGTGCGCGAAGGTCAAAAAGTGGCAATTTTAAATTTTGGAACATTGCTCCCCATAGCGCTTAAGGCAGCCGAGCAGCTTAATGCTACCGTAATAGATATGCGTTTTGTTAAACCTTTAGATATGCAAATAATTAAAGAGCTAGCCGGTTCTCATGAGGTTATTATTACATTAGAAGAAAATGTGATTATGGGTGGCGCTGGATCTGCCGTGAATGAATATCTAATTGCTAATGATCTATTAAGTAAAATCAAAGTGCGTAACATCGGATTGCCTGATCATTATCAGGATCATGGGGATAAAAATGCTTTACTGGCAGAAGTAGGGATTTCAGTAGAGGGTATTATTCAGTTAGTTGAATCAATTGTTTAAGTTAATCGGTAGGGCAAGTCTCAAGGAATGATTTTTTGCGATGGGATATAAAAAGATATATGCCAAACCATAATATCAGCAAACCAGTCATAAGCGCATAAGAAACAACCAGACCCTCGTAGCCAAAGCGGGTAAGATAAGCACCAAGACTGCTAAAGGCAAAAGCAAACAGATTTTGTACCAACCCAATGGCGGATGCGGCAGTGCCGCGGCGATGTGGGTGAAGAGACAATGCTTGACTCACTAAATTGGGCATACCAATACCCGCACCAATGGTAAAGATAAAAAATGGAATGGCTAATAACCATGCCGATAGAGTAACACCAGCTAGTTCAGCAATAACAACTAAGATAAAAACAATGGTTGTAACTGCCACAGGTAACATGAACATATGTTTAAATGAACTGCCTTTTTTCAGTAAAAATTTAGAAAAAAGTCCACCCAAAATAAATGCCACTGAAATCGGTATAAAGAACAGACTAAAACTTTTTGTCGCAAAATGAAGTTTTGTCAGTAAAAAAGGAACCTGTGATAAGTAAACATATACCGACATGTAGATCGTAGCACTGGCAAAGGCAAGTATCATAAATTGCGCATCAACAACTAAGTGCTTATATTGTCTTAAAATCGATAAGACGATATGAGTTTGCTCTAGTTGATGTTGTGTTTTTTTGATTTGTGATGCAGCGTTTGCTGCGGGTAAACTCAAAGTTAGCCCAATAAGAATAATTGCCAGAATCGTTAAGGTAAAAAAAAGCGCTTGCCAATGGCTAAAGGATAGGATTAATCCACCAAACATCGGTGCTAATGCTGGCATCGAGCCAATGATGATAAATCCTGAGTTAATCATGTGTTTTGCTTTGTCCTCAAAGTAGGTAAAGCTCAACACCTGCCATAAACAAAGGGCACTCGCGGCACTTAAGCCCTCGACAAAACGCGCAAAGATAAAGGTGGATATATTGGGTGAAAATATCGCGATTAGATTGGCAATAATATAAAGAGTAAGTCCGAAGATAAGCACCTTGGAGGTTTTAATATGATCGGCGATGGCACCATATAAAGGGATACCAATTGCTAAGCCAAGCATATAAAAACTTACGGTAAGACTTATATGTGCTTTGGTAGTAGCAAAAGTTTGTTGTAATGTTGGAATGGCTGGAACATAGATGTTTACGGTTAATATAGACAGTAAAGCAAGTAAATAAATCAGTGATTTTATACGTGTATTCATAATGTTTCCTTGATGTGGGATTTTTTATGATAGGTGTGATATAGCGTGTTGGAGTCTTCTAAAGCACGATAAGAAATGATCTGATTTTCTGTAACTTCATAAATAGACACGATATAAGTGGCGAAGAATTCATTATTATGCTTAAAGGTGCATTCAAGATAGCCATATTCATAAACAAAACTGGTGTTATTACTAGCAATGATATCCATTGGTGTTTTGCTAAAGCTTGTCACTGATTGACGAATATTGGCAAAGTGACGGATAATTTCAGCTTTGCCGTGAAAGTCGCCACTCCATGGTGCGCCAATACTGTCACTATGCCACACAGCATCTTCAGCGATAAGTGCCAGAGCTTGCTCAGCTTGTGCATTTTTTTGATGATTTAAGAAGTTACGAACGATTGTTAAGTTGTGTTGATTCATCATAATTACCTTAGGTTTTTGAATTTGTTAGCAGTATACAGTTTTCAATGTTAATTAAAATTGAATAATATTTAATATAGTATTAACTTATTATGAACGATATTGAGTGAGAAGATAAATGAACTATACCTTGCAACAGTTGCGCATCTTTATGTCCATCTATGAGTTAAAAAGCTTACGCCAAAGTGCAGAAGTGATGTTTTTAACGCCTCCAGCTTTGACTAAACAGCTGCAAAACTTGGAGGATATTGTGGGTTTTCAATTATTTGAACGAACCAATAATAAATTAATTGCTAATAACAAAGGGCATGCTTTTTACACGCTGATTAAACCCATGCTACTTGAGTTTGATCGCATCAATCAGTTGGAGTTGCCTTTTTTAAAGCAAAAAAAGCCAACACTTAAAATTGCCTTATCGCAAATATTTGAGCAAAGTTTGTTTTGCAAAATTAGTCAAATCATGAAAAGTGATCAATCATTTGATTATGACCTTGTTGTTGAAAATAAAACAAAGCATATTGAGTTGTTACTTAAACATCAGGTAGATGTAGCCTTGGTTGTACTCAATGAAGGCGAAAAAAATATGCTTAAAGATCATGGGTTTGAAGTCAAACTCTATACTGATATTGTGTTTGATGCTTATATTTCACGTGACTTAGCAAAAGGCTTCAACGGTATTGAGCAGGATCTAAAAACATTAAAATGTATTATGCAAACACAATTAAAAGATATGTTACAGATTAAAAATGCGCTTTATTTTTCCTCTTATACGACCATATTGCATGCAATTACCCAAGGCATTGGTTATGGCTTTTTACCAACAGCCCTGTTAGCTGCTCAAGAAAAGGAGATGCTTCTGAATATAAACGAGCAGATATCTGAGAACCCCTCTAATGTGCAAAGTTATTATGTCTATGCGCAAAACTCACCACTATTGAGTCTTATTAAAATGGTTTTTTAGGTGAAATGGTGTATAATGCGTTCACTCGGCACCCACCATCAATCATATTTTGATTGCGGTTGTCTGTTTAAAATCGAATCATACAAATGATAAATAGTAGAAATAAAAAGGTATAAAGGGTATAGCATGTCAAAGTACGTGGTTTCAGCACTGTATAAGTTTGTCACATTGGAAGATTATGAAGCAATAAGAGCGCCATTGTTAAAAACAATGGAAGATAACATGGTGCGTGGTACGTTATTGTTAGCCAAAGAAGGTATCAATGGTACGATTGCAGGCACTGCAGCAGGCATTGAAGCGGTACTTAAGTTTTTAAAATCGGATATACGTTTGACTGATTTGGTACATAAAGAATCATTTGATGAGCATATTCCTTTTAATCGCACGAAAGTGAAGCTAAAAAAAGAAATTGTGACCTTAGGTGTTGAAGGACTAGATCCTCTTAAAGTTTGTGGTACTTATGTTAAACCACAAGATTGGAATGCCCTAATTTCTGACCCTGAAGTTTTATTAATTGATACACGCAATGATTACGAGGTTGACATTGGTACTTTTAAAAATGCGGTTAACCCGCATACGGAGACGTTTCGTGAGTTTCCTGAATATGTTGAAAAGCATTTAGATAAGACAAAGCACAAAAAAGTAGCGATGTTTTGCACCGGAGGCATTCGTTGTGAAAAATCAACTGCCTTTTTGAAAGAACAAGGCTTTGATGAAGTCTATCATTTAGAAGGTGGTATTTTAAAATATCTTGAAGAAGTGCCTAAAGAGGAAAGTCTATGGCAAGGCGAATGCTTTGTCTTTGATTCACGTGTTGCTGTGACGCATGATTTGACCAAGGGGCAATATGATCAATGTTACGCTTGTCGTCGTCCAATTACTGAAGAAGACAAGCTAAAGCCTGAGTATGAGCAAGGAGTCTCTTGTCATCATTGTAAGGGTAACCATACCTCTGAACAAAGAAAGCGTTTCTTAGAGCGTGAAAAACAAAGCCAATTAGCGCGTGAACGAGGAGAGTTTCATATCGGTGAAGAGGCAAAACAAGTAGGGTTAATCCGTAAAGCGCAAAAACAGCAAAAGCGCGAAAGAGATCGTTTGGCGAATAAGAGTCGTTAATAATAAATAGGAGAAGTCCGTAATTTCATTTATTTATACATTATTACTTAAAGCAAAGGGATAGATAGATTAATGGACAATATCGATAAAAAGCAATTGTTACAGTTGTTTTCATTACAGAAAAAATCTTTTTCACTTGATCAATATCCTGATTATGCATTGCGTAAAGATAAAATTAAGCGTTTATATTCTGTATTATTAAAATATGAAAAAGCATTGATTGATGCAGTAAGTGATGACTTTGGTCATCGCAGTGCGAATGAGACTTGGTTGAGTGAGATTTTTCAAGTTACCAGTACCATTAAGTATGTCCTTAAATCTTTACGCAGTTGGATGACTAAAGAGAAACGTCATACCAGTATGATTTTTAAACCCGCTAAAAACTACGTTTATTATCAGCCCGTCGGTGTTGTTGGTATTATGGTGCCATGGAATTATCCCATTTTGTTGAGCTTATCTCCGCTTATCTATGCATTGGCTGCGGGAAATCGAGTGTGCATTAAACTCTCAGAGCATACACCTAAAACCAATCGCGTGATGATGGACATTTGCAAACGCACTTTTAATATTGATGAAGTGGCGATTGTCACAGGTGGTGTTGAGGTCGCGCAAAGTTTTAGTGAATTACCTTTTGATCATTTGTTTTTTACTGGATCAACGACTATTGGTAAGAAAATAATGCAGGCTGCAGCTAAAAATTTAACACCTGTAACACTTGAGTTAGGTGGGAAATCACCGTTAATTATCAGTCAAAATTTTCCTTTAAAAAAAGCGGCTACAATGATTACTTTTGCCAAAGGTTTAAATGCTGGACAAACCTGTATTGCACCGGATTATGTATTTGTTCATGCGCAAAAAGTTGAGGCATTTGTTGCTGAAATGAGTGAGGCATTTAAGGAGATGTATCCACAATATATGCGTAATGATGATTACAGTAGCGTGATTAATGAGGTGCAGTTTAATCGTTTACAAGAATATATTGAGGAGGCAAAAGGGCGGGGCGTTAAGGTTATTGCGTTAGATGAATGTGAAGCAAAGAATGACCACAATCGAAAAATACCCATTACACTGCTATTAAATCCAAAGCATGATTTACAGGTGATGCAAAATGAGATCTTTGGTCCATTGTTGCCTGTGTTAAGCTATCAATCGATTGAAGAGGTGATAAGTTATATTAATCAAAAGCCTCAACCATTAGCCGCTTATATTTTGAGTTATGATCGCACTGAGCAAGAATATATTAATAGGAATATTATCAGTGGTGGGATGTGTATTAATGATGTGTTAAATCATATTGCTCAGCATGATTTGCCTTTTGGCGGCGTTGGCAATTCAGGCATGGGGCGTTATCACGGTTTTGAAGGGTTTAAAACATTTTCTAATGCCAAATCAATTTGTCAGCGAGGTAGACTCAATAGTGCTTTATGGCTTTACCCACCTTATGGGCAACGATTTTCTTGGTTTCGTAAATTTTTCAAAGGATGAGTTAAGTTTTATTTTTAAGATGGCAGTTTCCCACTGCAAAATGATTTATGGGTGATATAATTCATCATTAAACGCGCTAAATCAAAAGCACATCTTATGCTTAAAAATGTTGGCATCCGCGGTCGGATGATTCTATTAACCTTATTACCAACACTGACGGTGTCAGCATTACTTGGTTTTTATTTTATCAGCATGCGCTTTTCTGATTTAGATCGTAATTTATATATTCGTGGTGAGGCAGTTACCACAGAACTTGTTGCTGCCTCTGAGTATGGACTGTACTTTGATAGCAAGATTATCTTACAAAACGTTACAGATAATATTTTAAGTTATCCTGATGTACGCATGGCTGCGATTTATGATACTAATGGTGATTTATTAACATTCACGGGTAAAATTCCACAAGTAAACCCTGATTTTTTCAAAGAAAACTCAGACTTAATGAGTAAAAAAATCTTTATGCAAGAAGGGCATAAAAATATTCAGTTTTTGGCACCTGTTATTTCACGTACGGTTAATCCAAAAGAAAAGAGTGTTGATAAGCTTTATACTGAGAAAGACCAGCGTATCGGTTGGGTCGTTATTACCCTAAGTCGTGAAAATACCATTATGAATCAGTATCAGGCGATTATTGCGACATTATTGATTGTGCTTATTGGACTAACAGTGAGTATTTTATTTGGGCTACGCTTAAGTGGTGATTTGATTAATCCACTGTTTGATATTATTAATGCAGTGAAACGTATTAAAGAAGGCGCGTTAGATACTAAGCTTGACGGCAATCCACCCGGCGAGCTTAAGAATCTTGAAGAGGGTGTCAACAGTATGGCACTATCTCTTAATAATGCCCATCAAGAAATGACGCGTAATATCAAACAAGCGACAAGGGAGTTAAGGCACACGCTGAACACAATTGAGCGCCAAAATATTCAATTAGATCAAGCGCGAAAAGAAGCGATTGAAGCTAGCGAGATAAAAAGTAAATTCTTGGCAAATATGAGCCATGAGATCCGCACACCCATGAATGGTGTATTAGGTTTTTTAGATTTATTAGCAAAAAGTAATCTGAGTCCTTTGCAACGTGAATATTTAGAAACAATTATATTATCTTCTAATAATCTATTGAGCATTATTAACGATATTTTAGATTTCTCAAAGATTGAATCGGGCAACTTGATTCTTGAATACCAACCTTTTGACCTACGCGAAGAAATCACTAATTGTATGATGCTGTTTAAACCCAAAATCATTGAACAGCAGATTGACTTTGGTGTATTACTAGACCCGCAATTGCCACAGATGGTTATGGGTGATGCGTTAAGATTCTGCCAAATTTTAACTAATCTTGTCGGCAATGCACTGAAGTTTACAGAGCAAGGAAGTGTCTGTGTCAATGTTGAATTAAAAGCAACTCATCAACACCAAGTTGAAATATATATCAAAGTTGAGGATACAGGTATTGGCTTGTCTCAAGCGCAAATTGATAAACTTTTTCATGCATTTACTCAAGCAGATTTATCAACCAGTCGCAAATATGGAGGCACTGGACTGGGACTGACTATTAGTAAAACACTGATTGAAAAGATGCATGGGGAGATCAAGGTTAAAAGTGAATTAGATCATGGCGCATGTTTTAGTTTTAATGTGTTCTTTGATAAAGTCTCTGCTCCAACCATCAAAGAAACAAAGCCGATAAGTGTTAAGAAGCTTATTGTTTATAGCCAGAGTCAATATGCTGGAGAGATGTTTCTTGCACACATTTCACTACTTGATATTGAATTTATTTATTGTGACAGTGAAACCACATTGATTGATACTGTTGTTGAGCAAGATGACGTTGATATCGTGTTAATTTATAATACTTTGCCTGATATGCAGAAATTAAAACAATCTTTAATCATCGATTTACAGTCATTTACGCAAGCAGATATCTTTCTTATTGCTAATATGCCATTAAATGAGTTATTTGATTATACGCGCCAGTTAGGTCTTAAGAATTGTTTAAATTACCCATATAAGCTTAATAAACTGGCTTCTTTTTTAGAGAGTTCGCTTGAGTTGAGTGAAACAAAAGAGGTTGCCACTATAGATGACATACCTAATCTTCAAGCAGAAAAATCGATACTCATCGTTGATGATAATCCTATTAATTTAAAGCTTTTGCATATTTTATTGGAAACAAAAGGCTACTCCCCAGTGGATGCCTTTAGTGCAAAAGAAGCCTTGTCACTAATAGAAAAGCAAAATTTTATAATGGTCTTAACCGATGTACATATGCCTGAGATGGACGGTGTTGAATTATGCCATGCATTGCGTCAAGTTGATCGCTATCGTGATGTGCCCATCATCGCTGTGACAGCAGATGTTGTTGAAGGACAAGGTGAAAGTTTATTAAAAGAGGGTTTTGATGCCATACAAATTAAGCCGATTGATGATACTGCCTTATCTGAACTGTTGATACATTACTTAGGCAATAGCGATATCCCGATACAAGTTGGAAATGCTATAAATGACCAATATGCTCAAATGAATCAAGATCAGCAAATAACAGATGAGATAATTCAAAATAATGATGCAGGTGAAAGCAAAAAATATATTGATATTGAGCTAGCTTCAAGCTTGGCTGGAGGCAATATTGCTTTTGCTAAGGAGATGTTGTCAGCATTTATGAGCTCTTTAAGCGATGCCATTAAAGAAATTATAACCGCTTATGAAAATAATGAGGGCAAACACTTGAGAGATTTAGTGCATAAGCTTCACGGAGGTGCTAGTTACTGTGGAGTACCCGTGCTTAAAAATAAATTGGCAAACCTCGAAAAAGCATTACAACATAATAATTATACGATTGATGCCATTGTGCTAGAGAAGTATGAGCAATTTATAACGGTTTGTGATAAAACAATATATGCGTATCATCAATATAATCAATAAAACAAATAAGAATAAGTAATGATGTATAAATAAGTTGCATTATCTAGTACCTCTCTCCTTGTGGGAGAGGTCATATAGCTTAAGCTGCACGGGTGAGGGGTGTAATTAGAACTCAACTTATTTTTTTGATTCATTGCTAAAATGAATTAACCATGTTAAGGAGCGAAATCTACATGTTAGATCAAGAAAAACGTTTTAGTCAGCGCATACTGAATGTTGAAGGTTCAAAAGCCGCTGAAATGGCAGCGCGTGCAGCAAGTCTTATTAAAGCAGGGCATCAAGATGTGATTTCTTTGGCGGTTGGTGAGCCAGGGTTTCATTCACCCAATGAGGTTAAAGAGGTGGCTAAAAAAGCGATTGATGAAAATCGCACGCAATACACGCCAGTTGATGGAATTGTTGAATTAAAAGAGGCAATTATTAGACGATACAGCCGCGATTATCAGCTTAGTTTCCAAAATAATGAAGTATGTGTAACGACAGGCGCCAAGCACAGTCTATATAACATCTTTAATTGTATTTTAAATGCGGGTGATGAAGTAGTTTTCTTCTCACCCTTTTGGACATCTTATCCTGATATGATTAAGCTTGCGCATGGTAACCCGGTAGTTGTTGAGACAACGCATCACAATGACTTCCAACCAACGGAGCATGACTTAAGAGCAAAGGTTAGTACCAAAACAAAAGCGTTAGTCCTTAATATTCCACACAATCCAACCGGTGCGATATATCACAAAGAAACATTGAATATGATCGCTCGCGTATTAAATGATTACCCTGATGTTTGGGTTATTAGTGATGATATTTATGATATGCTTTACTGGGGAGATCGTCCACTGACATTGATTGAAATTGCACCTGAGTTAAAATCGCGTTATGCCATTGTTAATGGCGTATCCAAAAGCTATGCGATGGCAGGGTGGCGTATTGGCTATATCATCGCACCCGAGGATATGATCAATATGCTAAAGCGTTATCAGTCACAATCGATGTCATGCGCGTGCTCTATCTCACAATATGCGGCGATAGAAGCGCTTAACTTACCTAGATCAGCACTATTTGAACAGCTAGCAACATATCAAGAACGTGTCAATCTTTGTTATGACGCCTTACAAAACGTGCCAGAGATAGATTGTCTATTACCAGAGACAACCTTTTACTTATTCCCTTATGTGCAACCAATTATTGATGCATTAGGCTTTAAAGATGACTTAAGTTTTTGTTTGCATTTGTTAGAAACCAAGCATTTAGCGGTTATGCCAGGTTCCGCGTTTGGTGCACCAGGTTATCTACGCCTTAGCTGTGCTGATGATCTCAGTATTTTAACAGATGCCATGGGACGTTTGGTCGATTATGTTAAACAAACAACAACGCATATCAAAGCATTATAAAGAGGATTCTGATGAATTATATTGAACTATTAGAACAGCGCTTTGCTTGCAAGAAATTTGACCCGACACGCAAAATTTCTGCTAAAGATAAAGCATTTATTTTAGAAGCAGGGCGTCTGTCGCCATCATCGTTTGGTTTGGAACCATGGCAGTTTGTCGTGATCCAAGATGATAAATTGCGTGAGAAATTAAAACCTGCATGCTGGAATCAAAGTCAAATTACGGATTCAAGCTTTATTGTAATCATCTTAAGCCGCAAAGCGCATAATTTCCGTGGTAAGAGTGATTATGTTCGTCAAAAGGTTTCACGACGAAATTTACCACCAAAAATCCAGGATACATATTTAGGTTTAGTGCAAAACTATCTCAGTGTTGAAGATACGGATGCCTGGGCAAAAAGACAGTGTTATATTGCGCTAACGAACCTACTCAATGCCGCACAATCTTTAGATATTAGCAGTTGTCCTATCGAGGGTTTTGAAGCTGAAAATGTTAAGAAAGTCCTTGATGAATATAAACAAATTAATTTTGATGATTTTGATTTCTCAGGTGTGATGTGTGCATTTGGTTATAGTGCCATGGATTTACCAAAAAAGTTTCGTGCTGCTTCAACCGAAGTTATTATTGAAATTTAGCTATTGAATTTGCTTTTTTAAAACTCTTTTTATTTGCTGTGACATCTTAAGCTTTTATTAATTTTGATTATCGATGATGAACAGGTGTTATAACACTCCCCCATAGAAACGTAAAATTATTAAAGGAGCACTTAAAATGAAAAAGAACAAATTTTTTAAAGCGATTGCACTGATGTTTATCGGTATTTTCTTATCAGGTAATTTAGCAGCAGCTTATGCAGGGACTGATTATGTTCCAAACTCAAACAAAGCATATAAACATAGCCTTGTTCAACCTGCCAAAAACACACCAAGTATAGCGATGATGAACTCAGATAGTGAATAAAAGTATCATATTATTAATCTAAAACATTCCCCTTCTCAAGATCTTAACATTTATCCCCTCACAATCTTTAGCAGTTATGAAAATATGATCAGGTGTTTTTTGATTCTTGGATCAAGTCTGGGAATGACCATGAATCGTCATATTTGCGTTTGACCCAAATATCCATGAGGCAGCTTCATAAGTTCGGCAATATTAACACCTATCCAATAGTGGTTTTTAGATTGGTAAATAATATTTAAGCGCAATGTGATCACTTGGTTGGTTGTTTCATGCGTTATGTACTGAGTGCCTAAACGCGATAGACTCTCAAATGAGACTAAGTTGTGAAATTCATTTAATGGTAGGTTTATTAGGTCAAAGTTTGCTGTGGTCTTAACGAGTTTGCCGACGTCGTTATAGCAAACAGCAACGATATTTAGTTTGTAACAAAAGTCCTCAATATTTTCTTCTATATCCACGCTCGAATTGCTAGGTACCCCATGAACTGTAGCAATACTCATAAAAAGCTCTCCTTATTTTGTAATTAAAGCAAACTCATTTTGCTGTTTCTTTATGGTATGTCGCTGTGAGTTTATGATCCACTGGGAAAAATACTGGGAGAAGACTCGCTGTCAAAGCGCCCAATAAAATGATCAGATAAGCCATAAATTAATTTACATAAAAATAAAAACTAAACTCGAAAACCACTGGTGCTTATGTCAAAAATACGCTAAAATGCGCCCGTTTTTGTGTTTAGCACAGATTCTAGAGCAACAATAATTAATATAGAAAATTTGGAGAATATTATGGTCGTAATTCGTATGGCTAGAGGTGGCGCTAAGAAGCGTCCTTTTTATAGAATCGTAGTAACAGATAGCCGTAAAGCGCGTGATGGTCGTCCTATCGAACGTGTGGGTTTCTTTAATCCATTGGCAAAAGAACATGAAGAAAAAGTACGTGTTGATCTTGAGCGTGTTGACTACTGGTTAGGTACAGGTGCTAAGATGTCTGATCGTGTGACTTCTATTGTTAAAGAAGCGCGTAAAGCAACAGCGCAAGCTTAAATAAAATAAAAGCACAAAGCACGCTAAGTGCTTATGTTGAGTTTTTAAGTTTTTAAGAAACGCCAATCACGCTTATATCGTTGATTGGCGTTTTTGTTTTATGTGTTTAATTTTATTTTAATTGATTGCAGAATAAGGTTGTTAACATGTCACAACAAGATAATGTGCAAAATGATGAAATGATCGTCATTGCCAAAGTGGGTGCAACATATCGTTTAAAAGGTGAATTAAAGCTATATGTCTTAAGTGATTCGATTGAAACAGCGCTGTCTTATGGTCAATGGTATATCAAAAAAGCAAGTGATCGCACGTGGTCAGTGTTAACAGGAGAATCTGTCAGTCGCGTCGGTGATAAGCTTGTGATTCAGTTTGCTGATGCCGATGTCAAAGAAATTGCAGCGAAATATACCAATGCCTTACTCGCTGTGCCAAGGTCGGTGTTAAAAGAAACAGCAGAAGATGAATACTATTGGGTAGACTTAATCGGTATGCAGGTTGTTAACAAAGAAGGGCAGTCATTTGGCAGGGTTGATGATATTTTAGATACAGGTGCCAATGAGGTGCTTTGTTGCAAACATAAAGATCAATCGTATTTGATACCTTTTGTGAACGACTATGTGATTGACGTTAACAAGAATCAAAAGATAATAACTGTTAATTGGCAATACGACTATTAAGAGAAAGTATAATGATTAACTTTGCAGCGATTACGATATTTCCTGAAATGTTTGATGCGATTACTCAATACGGTGTTTCAGCACGCGCATTTCAGCTTGAAAAAGCAAGGCTTATGACCATTAATCCGCGCCAGTTTGCAATGAATCGTTATCAGACAATTGATGATCGTCCCTTTGGTGGTGGACCTGGGATGGTGATGATGTATGACCCTTTGCAAAAAGCCATTGTTGAAGCCAAAAAAAGATTGAACAAACCCGCTAAAGTTGTATACTTGTCGCCGCAAGGAAAACCCTTAACTCAAAACGTAGTTAAAGAATTTGCTTGTGAAGATGCTTTAATCTTGCTTTGTGGTCGTTATGAAGGTATCGATGAGCGTTTGATTGAGCGTCATGTTGATGAAGAAATTTCAATAGGTGATTATGTCTTAAGCGGTGGCGAGCTACCGGCGATGACATTGATTGATAGCATCGTGCGCTTACTGCCGGGTGTGTTAAATGATCAAGCATCAGCTGTTGAAGATTCATTTTATGATGGTTTGTTAGATTGTCCGCATTATACGCGACCTGCAACACATGTTGATGCAGGTGATGTGCCGACGGTATTGTTATCTGGAGATCATCAGAAGATTCAACAATGGCGGTATCAGCAAAAGTTAAAACGTACTTTTCTACGACGTAAAGAATTGATTGAGTGCCTATGTCTATCGAATGAAGATAAGCAATATCTTGAGCAGTTAGCCCAAGATGAAAAACAATAAATGTGATAGAGAATGCACAATTAGGAGAAAGAAATGAAGAATAAATACTTAGAAATGGTTGAGAATTCACAACTACGCACTGATTTGCCAATATTTCACCCTGGTGATTCAGTAACAGTTAATGTATGGGTAAAAGAAGGTGATAAAGCGCGTATTCAGGCGTTTAAAGGCTTCGTACTTGCGATCAAGAATCGTGGTATCAACTCAGCATTTACTGTACGTAAAATGTCATCTGGTGAAGGTGTGGAGCGTACGTTTCAAACACATAGCCCAATTATTGACAGCGTTGTTGTCGAAAGACGTGCTAAAGTTCGTCGCGCTAAGCTTTACTACATGCGTGGCTTGACTGGTAAGGCCGCAAGAATCAAAGAAAAAGTATAATTTTCAAGGTTGGCATCGCCAACCTTTTTTGTTTTTATGACTTACTTAAAATTAACCATTCGATTTTTTTGTTAAAGTAAGTTTGTCTCATGTCATTTAAGCGTTCGTTGTCATGATTTTTTGATCCAAAATATTGGTTAACGTTATCCGAAATATTGATTAAAATAGCCCTAATGTACTTAGACAACTTCAGAGTTTTGAGTGATCTCAAGGAATAATATGAAAGGTTATTTAACGCGAATGAAAGTTAGTGGGTTTAAATCTATTGCTGATTTAGATAGTCTAGAGCTTGGAAGTTTAAATATTTTAATTGGTGCCAATGGTGCAGGAAAAAGTAATTTTATTCAAATTTTTCGAATGCTGATGGCAATGAGTGAGGGTAACTTCACATCATTTATTAGTAGTCGTGGTAGGGCTGATAACTTCCTTTATAATGGCCCCAAAATTACGGAAAGAATAAAAGTTTCTTTTGAGTTCCAGTCAACAAACAATATGGAAGCGAGAAATTACTATGCTCTTGAGCTAGTGCCAACAGTAGAAGAGGATTTTCTAATTGAAGAAAGTAGAGCATTTCAAAAGAACCCTTTCATGGGTTTGGAATTTGAGATTGACGAAATGGATTCAAAGTTGCATACAGAAAATGAAGGGTGGTCATGGCCATCAAAAGATACATGGCGTAGCTATGGACTGCCCAGTAGAGAGAGCAGAATTTCGGAGTTAAAAAGTGAGAGGTCTGCAGATGGCAAATATAATGGCATTGGATATTTTGTGCATCGTTCGATATCTAACTGGGTTGTATATCACTTTCATGATACAAGTGCTAACTCACCGATGCGTCGATCAGATATTGTTGAGAATAATAAGAAGCTTTATGGTGATGCAAAAAATATTGCATCATTTCTATTAAATTTAAGAAATAATTTTCATGATTCCTATATAGAAATTCTTAATGCGATTAGATTGGTTATGCCATTTTTTGATGATTTTATATTAGATATTAAAGTATCTGGACAAGAGCAAACAGTAAAGCTTGATTGGTTACAAAAAGGCTCAGATTACCCAATGCAACCATATCATTTATCCGACGGATCAATTCGTTTTATTTGTCTAGCAACTGCCTTATTACAATCTGAACCACCATCAACAATTATTATTGATGAACCAGAGTTAGGGCTTCATCCAGCAGCTATTGTTATCTTGGCAGAGCTAATTCAGCAAGCAGCTCAAAGAACGCAAGTAATTGTAGCGACACAATCTCCGGAATTAATCGATCAATTTGCAGTTGAAGATATTATTGTCGTTAATCGCAAAGAAGGAGCATCGACTTTTGAGCGTTTAAGTGAAAAAGATTTTTCACAATGGCTTGAAAATTACTCAGTTGGCGAGTTATGGGCTAAAAATGTTATTGCTGGAGGACCTCAGTATGAGTAATTATATTGAGGTTATGACTATAGTCGAAGGTAGAACAGAGCAGACGTTTATTGAAAAAGTAGTGCAGCCGTATCTTGCGCCTAAGAATATATTTATACGGGCAACTCAAGTTTCAAAACCTGGACAAAAAGGTGGTGATGTTCGATTTGAAAGAGTTAAGCAAGATATAGCCATATATCTAAAGCAACGTTCTGATATTTATGTAACAACCATGATTGATTACTACGGGATTAAAGAATGGCCTGGTATTGCAGATATATCACAAAATTACTCAATACAAGACATTTCAAAACACCTTAATGAGCGAACGATTAGTACACTATGTGAAGACTTACCTCAGTTACACATCACAGCACGATTTATCCCTTATATGGTAATGCATGAATTCGAGGCGTTGTTATTTAGCGACAGTAGCATTCTGGCACAATCCTTAAATATTGATGAACATAAAATAACTAAGATAGTTGAAGCGTTTTCTACACCTGAAGCAATTAATAACTCTAGAGAGACAGCGCCTTCTAAAAGACTTGATGGATTTACTGCAACAGGTAAGTTTGCCAAGACAACAACGGGGATAGCTATTGCAATGAAAATAGGCATACCTTGCATAAGAGAAAAATGTTTTCTCTTTAATGAATGGCTTGAAAGCATAGAAAATTTAATTGCGGCTAAAAATGCATAATTATTCTGAAGTTATTAATCAATTTATTGATGATATCTGGCTAAGTGAAGGTTTAAGCCAAAACACTTTATCCTCTTATAAAACGGATTTAAATCATCTGCTTAAATTCTATCAAAAGCATGATTTAGTTAATCTTCAACTTTTAGAGTTACAAGCCTTTTTAGCCAAACGCTTAAGTGAAGGTTATAGTGCTCGATCTAATGCACGAATGATTTCAACCTTGCATAAATTTTACGGTTGGTGTTACGCACAGCAAAAGATTACAACAAATCCAACACAGAAGTTAATATTACCCAAATTACCTAAAAGTTTACCTAAAGATCTTTCCGAGGAAGATGTTGAAAAGTTGCTAGATGCACCTGATTTAACGACGGATATTGGCATTCGTGATAAGGCATTGTTAGAGCTAATCTATGCCACGGGCTTACGCGTGAGTGAATTGGTTAATTTAACTTTGGATGATGTTAATTTGCGCCAAGGTGTCGTGCGTGTTATGGGTAAAGGCTCAAAGGAACGTTTAGTACCAACCGGTGAATATGCTTTGGAGTATTTAAATAAGTATATTAATGAAGTACGTGATGGCTGGCTGCAGGGATTGAAGCTTGATAAGTTATTTGTATCACATCATCGAAAAGGGATTACGCGCCAGACGTTCTGGCATCGTATTAAGTTTTATGTTGAGCTTGTTGGCATCAAAAAAGAGATCTCACCGCATACTTTGCGTCATGCGTTTGCAACACACTTGTTAACTCATGGTGCTGATTTGCGTTCAGTGCAAATGCTTTTGGGACATAGCAGTGTATCAACAACAACGATTTATACGCATATATCACAAGTGCGATTAATGAATTTATACAAGGAACATCATCCACGTGCTTAACAGAGTTGAGAAGAAGAAAAGTAGCCTGTATTGACTGCATTAAATATTTACTCAAAAGCACGTACCCTGAGCATCAGTCGAAGGGCACGTTAGGGGGCAAAATACTTAGTAATGATAGAAATAAAGTTGTGTTATTTTTCCACCTCGCCTCTTGTGGGATCCCTCGTGCAGCATAAGCTGCGCGGGTGAGGGGGGAATTATAAAGGCTTCGACTTACGCTCAGCCAACGCTTACGCAGTAGTGTAGCGTCCCCGACTATTTGGCATCGATAGTCCCACGGTGAATGCGGAGATAATTTTGACTGTTTTTCAGTCTCTTATCTTATCCGATTAAGGAGGCAGGGATGATTCGTATGTTAAATCAATGTGGTTGCCTGCTTCTATAATTTGCTCTTCAAATGAAAGTAGTCTAGAGCTTCGCTCGCACGCTCGCTTACAAAGCCTTGGCTTTACCGCTTCCTTGCGATTGAAAACAGATGTCACGTGTAGGTATTAACGCATGCTTTCGAGGACTTCTTCGAGAATATCACTTGAGATATGATTTAAGTTACGGGCGCAGGCAACTTCCAAACAATTGGTCACGACATTATAAATGTG
>NZ_JBQAJM010000059.1:0-5342 GCF_052030685.1 Cysteiniphilum sp. 19S12-1 | reverse complement strand
TCCTCTGTCCTCTGTCCTCTGTCCTCTGTCCTCTGTCCTCTGTCCTCTGTCCTCTGTCCTCTGTCCTCTGTCCTCTGAACAGTGTACACAAAACGCAACAATCGGTGCAACATATGACCTGTCTCTAACTACTCATTCTGTTCATAATGCGACCACACAAGGTGATCACCAATTGTCATCTTGCGATGTTCAACAACTTTCGAGGAAAACATTATGAAGAAGATCACAAAACTTAACAAACTCTATACTCTTTGTGCACTATCTCTTGGCAGTATCTCATTAACTGCTTGCGGTGGCGGCGGAGGTAGTTCTGCAGAAGGTACGCCAACAACACAAACAAAAATCAATGCAGCGGTAACGCTTGATACACCTGATAATGTCATCAATGGTGAAAAAGCATTATACAACACACAACTCACCGCAGAGGTTGCTACACTTGGCATGAGTGCAGAACCTGCGCAAATCATTAAAAAATACTTCTCGCCACAATTAACCACAGTGCAAGCCAATGCGCTTGAGAGCAATAGCGGCTGTTATGAAGGATTACAGCTAAGTGCTGGCGAGCAATGCCAAGATCATTATGAAGTTACATCAACAGCTGATAATGCAAGTTATCATGGTAGCCTTATCTATGAAACGACAACAGGTACCGTAACAACACCAATCGATATCAACTTTAAAGCGGATAGTGATGCACTATTTAATCATTCTGATATTCAAGTAATGAGTGTAGGTTCATTCTCACCTGGACTACAAACATCGATTGATATCGTCAACACATCACAAAAAGTACTACAGCACCCGCAAATGGTTTTTCCAGAATCTGTGCGTGCATACATCCATGCTTTAAATAGCATTTCAACTCTAGAGAGTGGGCAAACAGCAACCTTAAAATTTGAGCTAGATAATTCTGCTGAAGCACTTGCTGCACTGAAAGCCTGGAAAAATGGATTAGATCAAGCATTAGTAGAAAGCTTATTACATGTTAAAACCAACGAACAAAAAGCACAAAAAGTAGAGCTGACGCCCTCTTTTAATTTGTCTACTTTATCTGCTGAAAATAGTCAGAACAATTTTGTACCTAATGCTAATGGCGACTTAGAAAAAATGATTACGCTTAAAAACGTAACCACTGATACCATCAATAGCATTGATGCACAATTTTCTCCCGTTGTTGATGGCGTAAGTGCTGATTTTTCACTATGCACATTGCCACTAGCAGCAGGCGCAAGCTGTCAAGTTAAAGTCATTGTCACTCCTGAAGTCAGTAATACAGGTATTTCAAACTTTGAAACGGCAGTCACCTTTGTTACCGACTCGATGTATCACCTTGATGATTTAACGACAAATTTGGCAATGGATACCACGGTTATGCTAAGCATTGATCCATTAAGTGTTTTAATTGATCATCATGATAGCATGATTAAATTGGTAAATAATGGCAACGTTAATTTTAAACCATCAACGCTTACAGATGATTATAAAATTTATGATGCAACTGGCAAAGACATTAGTAATCAAATGAGTCTTTTAGAAAGCTCATCATGCTTAACCGGTAATGTTGTTGCCCCTGGCATGAGCTGCTCTGTTGTGATTAACCCATCTGTTGCCATCTCACAAGTTATTCAACCGCTTAAATTAGTCATCAATAACAGCAATACAACTACCGAAGTCACCTTGCCAAACTATAGCGATAACGGAATCTTTATTGATGCAACACGCACACCAAATGCATTTGTCTCAGGTAAAGATGCCTCAATCTATGTGATACTTTCACCAGTGGAGGCAAAGAAGCTATACGGTTTTGAACTGCCATTTAAAATGCCTTATACTTTAGATACCAGTGTTGAAAACAGCTGTCAAATCGGTAGCATTATCAGCTCACCTTGCGTTGCAAAGATTGATATTTCAGGTGTGGATTTAGCCAATAAAAGCCTTCTTAACCATTTAGTTATTCAATGGGATGATGCAAGTACAGATACTGAAACACTCAATATCAATGTCGTTGATATCAACGATCCTGAGGCAAATATTAGTGGGCTTGTCGATCTCAATGTACTATCACAGTTAAGTAGTAATACCGTGACGGTTGATACAGAAGGCTTACATCTAAGCCTAACAAATAATGCAACACAAGCATTACAATACCTAAGTGTTGCAGCACCTCAATGGTTAAGCGATATTGTTGACTTTCAGACGCTTGATACATTCGTAATGCTTGGCGTCAATCAATCACAATCACTTACTTTACCATTATTGGAGGGTAAAACCATTGCTGATTTGCAACAGGCGATGATGACACATCAAGCAGAAGTTATTGCCAATAATGATGCTAACGCAACGTTGGATAAGGTCTTCGGTATCGCTGCTAATAATGCTGCAACCGTATTTTACCCAAGCATCACGAATGCGCTTTATCCTAGCTTTGATGATGGTGCATTTACGCAAGAAGTTGTCTTTACTGAACCTGGTGTACGTTACATTCCAATGACTAATAATACAAGCGTAGCCCAAGTAATAAGCTTTGAGCAAAACCTACCAACGGGTGTCACCCTATCTTCACAAGCTTCATCACCAGAGATGACCTTGTGTGAAGATGCGATGACATTAGCAAGTGGTATGACTTGTTATGTGGCTTTTCATGCTGCTGCTAACGCTAATGAACAACCAGGAAATCACTTTAATCTCACACTAACACCTAGCGTTGAATCTGGATTATTAGCGACAACCTTACAAATGACTTTCAAAACAAACTTTGTCAATGAAGTAAGCTTTAGCGCCCCACAAGCAGCGATCAATGTACCATTAACTGGCGTTAAGCACTATGATTTGAAAATCATCAATAATGAGGCATATGTTGCTTGGTTACCATCAACGGACATTGCGAATTATCATCTTACCGGTGAAACGCTAAGTGGTTTACAATTGAGCGATCCAACCCTTATCCCAAGCTGCTTAAGTGGTGCTGCCGTTGCCAGTGGCGCTTATTGCTACGTAGGCTTAGATATTTCTGATAACAGTACACCGGCAGAGTATGGATTGGTGCTAGATATGGGAGACAATAGCAACTTGGCACAAAATGATCTTAATATTGGCACGGTTAATATTATTGATCACGGTATTGCTTCAGCTGAGCTTGTTGCTAATGGTCAAACTATCACAGGTGTTGTCGCTGGTTTAGGTTTTGATGTTGTGATTCATGCCCCTGAAAGCTGGTTTAATGAAACAACAACAGATCAAAGCTTCACGATTAGTTCAAGCTCACCAGAGATATTAATCAATGGCGCTCAAAGTGACAGCTGTACATTATCACAATCTGCACAAAGCCTAACTTGTCAAGTGCATGTCACAACAACTGAGGAACTTGCTGTTGGCAGCTATGAGTTAACTGTTACCGCAAATGATACGATGGAGATTAGTAACCCTGTCATAAGCTTTAATATCCAAAGTTATGCGTGGAAAGCATTATCTAAAGTCTCAACAAGTTGGGATGATGGCTCTTGCGGTATTGGACATGATCACAAAGCCTATTGTTGGGGAAGTGTCAGCAATTGGAGATTAGGGACAGGGGGAACTCCTCTTTCTGATCATCAACGTAGACCAGTTGCTGTAACACAAGGGCAAATGCCAGAAGATGTCGTGCTTGATACGATTGTCTCAAGTAGAGACACAACGTGTGCTTTGGATAATAATGGACAAGCCTATTGCTGGGGATATAATGCTTATGGACTAACGGGTACAGCTTCTAGCACAACTATGGTTTACGAGCCCACCAAAGTTGCACAAAATGGAATCACGTTTAAGAGCATTGTTGGCGGACAGTTCCATTTTTGTGCGATCTCAACTAATGAGGAATTATATTGCTGGGGTTCAAACCGTGATAATCAACTGGCAACCGCCATTCCAGTGGGTACTGAAGTTGATCATCCAGTTGCAATCCCTAGAGGAGATATTCCCGTAACAGAGACAATTAAGCAGGTGATTGTCAGCGCTTATGAAACATGTGCGCTTGCTAGCAATGGTTGGGTATACTGCACCGCTGAAGATGGTCCTGCTAAATTAACCGCCATTGCACAAGGCGCCTTACCACAAGGGGCTTACTACACCAAGATCCAATCTGGTTATGATTACTTCTGCGGGTTAGCCAGCGATAATCATGCGTACTGCTGGGGGTATAATAGATACGGTCAATTAGGTGATGGTTCAACGACTAAACGCACAACACCAGTTCAGGTCAAAGCTGGCGTAATCCCTGCCAATGCAACATTGCAGGATATCTCAGCTAACTTTAGAAGTACGTGTTTACTTGCGGATAATAAAGCCTATTGCTTCGGTGATAACCAAAACTATGACTTAGGTAATGGCAATAGAACTAACACTAGCGTGCCCGTAGCAGTTGCTCAAGGCGAGTTAGCGGCAGATGAGACAGTAAAATCGCTTGCTGGTAATAACTGCTTCATTAGCAATAAAGATAAAGCATACTGCTGGGGAAGTAATCGCGATTATAAAACAGGGACTAATGTAACCTCTGCCTACGTGACAACCCCAAAAGTGGTTTATCCTTATAACAACTAATCTCTCGCCTAACTCATACTAACCATACCCTAAGCCCGCTACTGCGGGCTTTTTTGCTTTTGGCTTTTCCTATGTAGCCCCTATTTAACCTGCACACATTACGCACAGATCAACGCATGATCTGTCGTTTTCCCAATCAATTTACTGCTTTATCATTCAGCCACATGAAAAAGTTTGATTCACTTTAAGGAAACTTGTAATGAAATATAAAACACTTATTAAGCTATTACCTTCAGTGCTAAGCACTTCTTTAATCAGCGCCTGTGGCGGTGGAGCGTGAGCCCCATCACCAGAGCCAGTCATAAGTAGCACTAAACTTACCAATGAAACGTTATTAGCGCCTGCCTCTAGCATTAAAGCGCAAGGGATTGGCATCAATAAGCAACGTTTAAGCACAGAAACCACTTATCATCTTATGGCTGGTTTAAATGATCCACAACAAGATAACGTTAAAGTAATAGGCGCACATATCGATCCACAAATTGATGGACTATCACTAAAATATGTGGCTGACAAATCAGAAAAAAGCTGCCTTATTACCAATGAAGATGGTTCTGTGACACAAACTATATTAAGTGCTAATGACAGCTGTGTGCTAAATATTGAAACAACATATACTGGCTCACGAACACTTCTTGAGCAAGAGCTTAACTTAGTCATTGAAGTCGAAAATGTTGATAATAAAGTATTGCATTCTGAAGTTTAGAGTTTTAAACATTAAATTTTCAATCAGTCGATCTAATTGTTAGCTCACGCAACTAAGCTTT
>NZ_JBQAJM010000058.1:0-5391 GCF_052030685.1 Cysteiniphilum sp. 19S12-1 | reverse complement strand
CGTAAGAAAGCAGCCTGGGGAAATCAGACTTTAAGCACTATTTTGGCTCAAGGTTTGTAGATGGGACAGCCGTGCAACCTGCTTTATCAATACCACAGGTCGCATTGGCATTTATCGCTGTTAATAAAATCGCTGAAAACCCCACTATCCTTTTTAGCATAGGCACTCTCCTTAAATAAATAAACTTACAAAACGTAGTCTAGATGAGATTTTAACTTTTGCACACGAAAACATGCCCACAAATCAGCTAATGCTTCGTTAAAGTTATCATTAATAATGACATAGTCATATTCATTGGCATGTGACGCTTCATGTTGCGCATCTTGCATGCGCCTTGCAATGACTTGTTGTGAATCTTGGGCGCGTTTAACTAATCGCTCATGCAAAGCTTCCAAACTTGGCGGCAATATAAAAATACTGACACAGTTATTTTTATAGATTTCTCTGGCTTGCCTTGCACCTTGCCAATCAATCTCTAAGATTACATCTAAGCCTTTTTGTGTTAATGCATTAACAGATGCTTTGGACGTCCCATAATAATGATCAAACACCTTAGCATATTCAACAAAGTCATCTTGAATGATCATTTTTTCAAATACTTCATGACTAACAAAATGATAATGCTGCCCATTGACTTCTTGTGGACGTGGCGTACGCGTTGTGTTTGATACGCTAACCGCAACATCATCATTCTTCTCAAGAAAGGCTCTTAAGAGTGATGTTTTACCTGCACCTGAAGGGGCAGAAACAATATAAACCGTACCCAGCTTATCCATTATATTAATTGTCCAATAGTTCATTCATAGCATTTGCACCAAGCGTCGATTGCACATGTTCCATAAACTTTTTACCCAATAACTTATCACGAGTAGCTAACTCGAAGTTGGCAATTAAAAATCCAAGTTTATCACCACAATCGTAACGAGTACCCTCAAAGTTATGCGCCACAAGTCGCTGCGTCGCAATCAATTTTGCAATCGCATCGGTCAATTGAATCTCACCACCTGCACCTTTGGGAATTGTTTCAAGATAATCAAAAATCTCGCTAGGCAATATATATCGACCAACAACAGCATTAGTTGACGGCGCTTTCTCAGGTGAGGGCTTTTCAACAATCGCTTCAATGCTCTGATCTGCGCGTGTTTTGACGATCCCATAAGAGCCTGTATCTTTCTTTGGTACATTTTGTACCGCAATCACACCGCACTTTTGATAATAATATTGATTCATCATTTGCGATAAAGCGCCCTTGCCATCAACATTATCAATTAAATCATCAGCCAACAAGACAGCAAAAGGCTCATTACCAATCAGTGGCTTAGCACATAAGACAGCATGCCCCAAGCCTAGCGCTTCTTTTTGTCTAACATAGGCACAATTAACACCGACAGGCAAAATATTGCGCACTGTTTCCAATAGCTCAAGTTTGCCTTTTTGCTCAAGGTTATATTCTAGCTCAAAGTTTTTATCAAAATGATCTTCTATCGCGCGTTTATGCGTGCTCGTCACAAAGATAAGCTCTTTTATACCGGCTTCAATCGCTTCTTCAACTGCATATTGAATCAAGGGTTTATCAACGACTGTTAGCATTTCCTTCGGTGAGGCTTTTGTTGCTGGTAAGAACCGTGTGCCTAATCCTGCAACTGGAAATACCGCTTTTGTAATCTTCATTTATTTACTCCTATGTTTAACCACCAATGGCTTTAACTTTATCGTTAATCCATTGATAGCAATATTCATTGAGCTCATCAACGCCCAACTCACTTGGTGATACAGCTTGCCCAAAAGACAGTGTCACTACACCTGGTTTGATCAAACCCGCCTTATTTGGCCAAAACTTACCTGAATTATGCGCTACAGGAATCACCATAGCACCACTTGATTTGGCTAATGTAATTGCCGTTTTATGGAACTTAGGATATTGCCCAATCGGTACGCGTGTGCCTTCCGGGAATATCACGATACTTAAACCTGATCTTAAGCGCTCTTTACCCATTTGCAATACTTTCTTAAAAGACTTTAGGCTTTGTTTGCGATCAATCGGAATACTATCAACCGCTTTTAAACCTTGCCCAAATACAGGGATCCTTAAAAGCTCTTCTTTTAACACAAAACACACATTATTTAACAATCCATGAAATACAACCGTCTCCCATGAGGACTGGTGTTTGCAAACATAAACACACGGCTCTTTTAAAAGGTTATCACGACCTTCTGTTCTAACGCGTAACCATAAGAAAATAACTAAGCCCCAACGTGTCAATATTGACCAAACTTTTGCCGGAATTAAACGTATACCTATCGGCAAACTTAATATGCCTAGAATCACTGTCAACGCTGCTAAAACGATGGTCAATATTGAAACATAAACCACAAAAACGATTTGTCTTAGCCACAATATACTATACCATAAACCTTTTATTAGATTCATATCACAGCCTCCACAAACTGCTGTAAATTATCAAACACCATTACATCCTTTAGTTCATTTTGATGTTTTGCTAACGTTCTTAAGCCCTTACCAGTTTTAACCAAGATTGGCGTGCAATTCGCTTTTCTTGCCGCTTGGATATCTTTAAAACTATCACCGACAAAAAAAACCATAGGACTTAGTGCAATATTAAGTTTCAAACTGATCTCATCAAGCATTCCAGTATTTGGCTTGCGACAGATACAATCCATATCCGGTGTATGCGGGCAATAGGCAATATATTTAATGGCATCTTTATCTTCAGCCAATAAGCAATATAACTTGTCATGCATAGCCATCAGCATCTCAAGATCGAAAAGACCTCGCCCAATACCTGATTGATTAGTTGCTATCGCCACAGGGATATTTTTTGCTTTAAGCTGAACAATCGCCTCAATACTTCCAGCAATAGGCTGCCACTCATCCGCTGATTTTATATAATTATCCGAGTCTTCATTAATAACGCCATCACGATCAAGAATAACAAGCTTTGGTACTACTTTTTTTATCATAAAAACATAGATTACTTAATAAGATACTGACGCTTGTCTTTAACTTCACGCCATTGATCTGCATCCTCAGGCGGATCACATTTCTCCGTAATATTATCCCATTCTTGTGACAATTCACGATTAAGCTCAACAAACTCTAACTGATCTTCTGGCAACTCGTCCTCTGAATAAATCGCATTAACAGGACATTCTGGTTCACATAACGCACAATCGATACATTCGTCAGGGTTAATTACTAGCATATTTTCACCTTCGTAAAAACAATCAACCGGACAAACCTCAACACAGTCACCAAGTTTACATTTAATACAACTTTCTGTTACCACAAATGGCATATACTCACACCTTTTTAGCTTCTTAAAAACGATGATATTTTAACACTTACCCAAGGTTTTAAAAGTTTTAATTAACACTCAAGCTTGCAACTTCTGCAAGACATAGGCAAGCTCTTTTGAAATCACAAAATTATTACGCACTAATAAATTAATCGTTTTCTCCTCAAATTGATCTAAGAACCAAAGTTTAGTGGTAAAGTCATACACCGCATTGGCACGCAAATAAATACTATTTATACCCTTTTGAAACTCTCGCTCCAGTTTATGCTTTGGTGGCATTTTTACAACAATACTTTGTTTTTGCACATCATATGCTGCACAACAATCTACTTTTAACAGTGTCATTTGCGTTTGGTAATCTCTCATTTGCGCTGGTCGTTGTTGCTGAGTTTCTTCAGTAACACGATGATTTTTTACTACTTGTGCTTTTTGCAATTGTTGTTGCAACATATAGTTTTGTTCTTTTAGCAATGTTTGCTCTTGCATCAACTGCTCAAATCTTGCTTTATAACCATAATAGCTCACCTCAAGATGATCATTCTTTTGCCGTAATTTTTTTATTTCATGCTCATATTTATGTACTTTAGCTTTAATCTCTTGATCGATATAATCTTGTAATTTTTCCTTAAGATTGATAGCAACCTCTTTATGCTCACGCAAGGCACAAGATAATAACACCTGATCAATTACAGAACCCAAACCTTGAACCGTTTTTTCAGGAGATTGTACAGTTTCTTCCTTAGCAGCCTTTTGCGCTTTTGCGGTATCTTCTTTATATAAAAGTACTTTATCTGCGATATCAAAAAAAGAATAATGCTTATCAAGCAATTTACGCACTTTGGCAATCGTGATTTCTTGACCATCACGTTTTAGCATATAACAAGCTTCATTGACTTGATATTGACTTAGCATACATCACCCTAAATCATTTCATCATGACGTTTTGTCAGTATTTCAACACCATTTTCAGTGACTGCTAACGTATGCTCCCATTGCGCTGATAAGCTTTTATCTTTAGTGACCGCAGTCCAGCCATCACGCAACACAGTCACTTGCTTTTTGCCGGCGTTAATCATCGGTTCAATCGTAAATGTCATGCCTGTTTGTAAAACGGTTTGCAAACTCTTATGCTCATGTGTTTGTTTTGAAACATAATGTAAAACTTGAGGCTCTTCATGAAAACCTTGACCAATACCATGACCGCAGAACATTTCAACCACCGCAAAATTATGTGATTTAGCATGCTTTTCAATTGCTTGCGCAATATCATGCAAACGATTACCTGGTTTAACCTGCTCAATTCCTTTGACTAGACATTCATAAGTCACATCTGTTAATCGTTGTGCGAGTATTGATGCTTTATCTCTGCCACCAACAAAAAACATTTTACTCGTATCACCATGAAACCCATCTTTAATCACCGTCACATCAATATTGACAATATCACCCTTTTTTAGTTTTTTATTCGATGGAATCCCGTGGCATACCACATGGTTAATTGAAATACAAACTGACTTTGGGAATCCGCGGTAATTCAAACATGCTGGGATGGCTTCTTGCTTATCAACAATATAATCATGGCATATTTTGTCAAGCTCTTCTGTTGTTACACCAGGCACAACATATGGTTCAATCATTTCCAGTACTTCAGCAGCTAAGCGACCTGCTACACGCATTTTCTCAATTTGCTCGGGTGTTTTTAAAATTATATTAGTCATGAATTAAGTTACACTATCTTTAACATAGTAAGCACCGTATTGTACATGCATTGGTTGTTGTATTTCAATCTAAAGCAAAAAACTAGCATTAATTTTATTATCTTTAGCGAAAAGAGTGTTTGAAAAAGTTATATACCACAACGCAAAAAGGCACCGTTAGGTGCCTTTTGATATTGTGTTGTTTGTTGTTTATTTTGCGATATCCCATCGTCTTTCAATGTCGAATAATTTGGCGGTGTCCTACTTAACTTCAGGCGTCCTGCCTTACGCCATTACATGGTGTTACATCCAACTTTATATGGCTCTTAACTGCTGTTTTTGTCTCGCACTGAATGCGTAGTTTCAGCGCTCCTTAT
>NZ_JBQAJM010000057.1:0-5747 GCF_052030685.1 Cysteiniphilum sp. 19S12-1 | reverse complement strand
CGAATCAAGCAAGTTATCAAATGTATTTAAAAATGAAACATGAATGTGAGAAATTTAAAAGTGCGTAACTTCAGTTAAAAAGATCAGTTATGAATCAAAAGAGGTTCACTTAATTAATCATGGTGGTGAGCAATTCTCAAGCACCTATAAAGCAATTAATCCGCAATCACGCGTCCCTTCTCTACAAGATGGTAATCTCATTATCACGCAATCGTTGGCAATGATTGATTATTTAGAAGATAAGTATCCTAAACATTCAATCTATCCAATTGATCCCGTATTGAAGGCTAAGGTTAAAGCTTTTGCTTTGACGATAGCTTGTGATATTCATCCTCTGAATAATTCAGGAACACTTAATTTTCTGAAGGCTGAATTTGCAGCAAATGAAGCACAAATTAAGAAATGGTATACGCATTGGGTGCAATTAGGTTTTGTAGCCTTAGAGCAAAAGCTACAACAAACGGCAGGTAAATATTGTTTTGGTGATGAAATTACTTTGGCGGATATCTGCCTTATCCCACAAGTGTTTAATGCCAAGCGCTTCAATGTTGATATCAGTAGCTTTCCAACGATTCAGAGGATCTATGCGCATGCCATGAAGCATCCGGCATTTTTTCATGCCTCGCCTGAGCAGGTTATGCTTAAGGAGGATGAATAAAATGGTGGATTACCAGCTGGGGTTTCATAGTTACTTTGCAAGTGAGGCACTTAAAGGCGCATTGCCTAAAGACCGTAACTCACCACAAGTAGTTCCCTTTGGCTTATACGCTGAGCAAGTCAATAACAGTGCTTTTACTGCGCCACGCGCGCAAAATTTCAAAGCATGGCAGTATCGTATTCGTCCATCGGTGTTACATAGCCCGAAATTTACATTGGTTAATCAATCTTTGCTGCGTAATCACTATCATCAAGATGATGTGTTGACTCCTCCTGAGCAGATGCGCTGGAGTGCTTTAGCTACACCGTCGCAAGCTACTGACCTTATGAATGGTTTGGTAACGATGATGTATAATGAGGCAGCAGCAGTGCATCTATATGCAATCAATCAATCAATGGAGAGTCGTTATTTTTATAGTGCTGATGGTGATTGGCTTTATGTGTTGCAACAAGGGCGCCTGCGTTTTAAAACAGAATATGGTGTGATTGAAGCAAGACCGCATGAGGTGGTTGTTATTCCACGCGGTGTGCGTTACGCTGTCGAATTACTCGATGAGCACGCACGTGGTTATATTTGTGAATCTAATTCAAGTACATTTTATTTGCCAGAGCGAGGTCCTATTGGTGCGAATGGCTTAGCAGAAGAGCGCCATTTCTTGGCACCTGTTGCCTCATTTGAGGATAAGACCCAAAAGGCTCTGTTGTATTGCCAATATCAAGGGCGATTGTGGCAAGGTCAGATTAACCACTCCCCTTTAGATGTGGTAGCATGGCATGGCAATTTATATCCGTATAAATATGATCTTGATTTATTTTGCCCTGTGAATACCGTGCTCAAAGATCATGCCGATCCCAGTATCTTTACGGTACTTACCGCGCCATCCTTAAATACGGGCACGGCAAATGTTGATTTTGTCATTTTCCCACCACGTTGGGTAGTGGGAGAAGACACCTTCAGACCACCTTATTATCATCGCAATATCATGAGCGAATGCATGGGACTACTAACGGGTGTCTATGATGCTAAAGGTGAAGGGTTTCAGCCAGGAGGTATCAGTGTACATAATCCGATGTCAGCACATGGCCCTGATTATGATACATTTATTAATGCATCAGAGATGACGCTTAATCCTGTACGCTACCAAAACACCATGGCATTTATGTTTGAATCACGCCTGCCATGGCAATTAACCGAGTTTGCGTTAATGAGTGATTTACGTCAGCCTAATTATCTGAATTGTTGGTCATCATTAAAAGCACAGTTTACAAAAGAGGTCATCGAATAATGTTAACAATCAAAGCGAACAATTCTAACTTAAAATCATTTATTGAAATCGATAAAGACAGTCACTTCCCCATTCAAAATCTGCCTTTTGGTATTTTTAGCAAAACGGGCGAAGATAAAACTAAAAAACGTATTGGTGTTGCTATTGGGCAATATGTTTTTGATGTTAAAGCTGCTTATAGCGAGGACTTGTTGAGTGATTTTGATCTTGATTTGACACAAATAAGTGCCTTGAATGATCTATTTCAATATGGACGTGAAAAGGTGCGTGAATTAAGACAGATCATCAGCGATTTACTCAATAGTGAGACAGCAACCTTACGTGATAATAAATCATTACAAGATAAAGTGCTTATCAAGCAAAGCGATTGCACACTTTATTTGCCGATTGATGTTAAAGGCTTTACGGACTTTTATTCCTCACGTGAGCATGCTGAGAATGTCGGTAAGATGTTTCGTGATAAAGATAATCCGTTATTACCCAACTGGTTGCATTTACCGGTTGCCTATGATGGGCGAGCGGGAAGCGTTGTGGTCAGTGGTACACAAGTCGTGCGTCCAAATGGACAAATCAAACCAAATCCTGATGAAGCACCGATCTTTAGTCCATCTAAAGCCTTAGATGTTGAGGTGGAAATGGGGGCGATTATTGGTATGCCTTCACAACATGGACAACCGGTTACAATTGACCAAGCGCCTGAGCATGTAATCGGTATGGTGATTGTCAATGATTGGAGTGCGCGTGATATTCAAAAATGGGAATATCAGCCATTAGGTCCTTTTTTGTCGAAAAACTTTGCAACTTCTATTTCGCCATGGGTTGTGACGTTAGATGCATTAGAGCCATTTCGTGTTGAATCACCAAAACAAGAGACTGAAGTCTTAAATTATCTCAAACGTAAAGAAAATTGGGCAGTGGATGTTGAGCTGCAATTATCGATTAAATCAGCTAAAGCGCTAAATTATGAAGTAATCTCAACCACTAATTATAAATATATGTATTGGGATATGATGCAGCAGCTAGTGCATCATAGTGTCAATGGTTGCCCGATGATGACAGGGGATATCTTGGCATCAGGAACCATAAGCGGTAAAACAAAAGATAGCTTGGGTTGTTTCTTAGAAATTACCGAAGGTGGTAAGCACCCAGTTATTTTGAGAAATGGCGATAAGCGCGTGTTTTTACAAGATGGTGACGTCGCACGTATAGCAGGATTTTGCCAAGGAAATGGTTATAAAGTAGGTTTTGGCGAGCTTGTTGGCGAAATTGTGCCATTTTCAGCTACACTTACAAACAACAACGCTCAAAGGGAGAATGGGCATGAAACCAAACAGCAAGTATGTTTCTAAAAAGCCAGATTATCGTGGGTTTGTTGTCTATGATGAAATAGAGAACAACACTTGGCAAACACTGATGGAAGCACAACTTAAGATTATTCAAGGGCGTGCTTGTGATGAGTATTTAAAAGGTTTGGAGTTTCTTGATTTTCCAGTTAATCGTATTCCACAGATTCCTGAGGTCAATGAAAAACTGCAGAAAGTCACAGGTTGGGCGGTTGAGCCGGTGCCTGCATTGATTGGTTTTGATCGTTTTTTTAAGTTATTATCTGAGCGAAAGTTCCCATGTGCAACCTTTATTCGCACGCCAGAGGAGCTTAAATATTTACAAGAGCCAGATATATTTCATGAGCTATTTGGTCATTGTCCGATGTTAGCTCATCCGGTTTATGCTGATTTTATGCAGCGCTATGGAGAGTTGGGTGTTGGGCAAACGCCTGATGTTCAAAGGTTATTAGCACGCTTTTATTGGTTTACTGTTGAATTTGGTTTAATTAACACCCCGCAAGGTTTGCGTTGTTATGGCGGTGGGATTTTATCGTCAATGGGTGAGACGGTTTATGCACTTGAAGATCCTAAGGTACGTTATGAACGATTTGATGCTTTAAATATATTAAGAACGCCATATCGCATTGATATTTATCAACCGGTTTATTATATCGTCTATTCATATGAAAGCATTTATAACGTATTAAAGGACGACTTTATTGATTTAATTAAAAAATCTCAGGCCTTGCCAGAGTTTAGAGCGCTGTTTCCTAAAAAGGAAAAACCATTAGAAGACGAAGGGATTGAGTTGATTGAATAAAAAGCAGTATGTGATGTGAAGACCTATGCAATCTAAGGGCGTATTCAATACAAGGGCGTATGCAATACGCCCCTACGATTTATGAAAGTTTAAGGAAACGTTATGGAAAATTTACTAGATAAGAAATGCCAAGTTTGTGAATATGGTGACTTTACACCAATGACAATTAAAGAGGCTCAAAGCTATTTACAAAAACTGCCATTGTGGCAGTTAAGCGCATGTGGCAAGAAGATAACACGAACAGTTGAGTTCAAAGGCTTTTATAAAACCATGGCATTTGTTAATGCTGTGGCATGGGTTGCCAATAGTGAAGGACATCACCCAGATCTGGAAGTGAGTTTCAATCGTTGTGTGGTGCATTTCACAACACATGCTGTTGATGGCTTGACGGAAAATGATTTTATTTGTGCCGCTAAAGTCGATGCGTTATTAGCTTAATGATTGAATATGTAATGAGCCAAGAATAAGTTGCAACGCCTTGCACCTCTGCCCTTGTGGGATTGCTCGTGCAGCTTAAGCTGCGCGGGTGAGGGGGATAATTGAAGTTCAGCTTATCTTTGCATTATCACTACATGTGTGAGGGTGTATAGATACAAGGGCGTATACAATACGCCCCTACGGTTAGAAAAGGAAATTTTAGTAAAGTTTAAAAAGCAAAAGGAATAAAGGGAATAAAAATGAATTTAACGGATTTTCAAAATAGTGTGGTTGATCGTTTACAGCATTTCTCGCAACAGGAACCCGAGATTACCTTTCAGTGGAAAGATAAACGCTCTACTGCACGCGGTTTTTTAGTGATTAACTCGTTGCGTGGTAATGCTGCAGGTGGTGGTACACGTGTGCATGAGCATATTACACTGGAAGAGGTGACGACATTAGCTAAAATTATGGAGATTAAATTTGCGCTATCAGGACCTGCAATTGGCGGGGCGAAAACGGGTATTCGTATTGACCCAGATCATCCTGAAAAATATGCGATTCTTGAGCGTTGGTATGAGGCCATTCGTCCCTTATTAACCGAATATTATGGTACAGGTAGTGATTTAAATACTGATATTCATAAGATTAATCATTTGTTGCGTGGTTTAGGAGTCGATAACTCACAACAAGGGATTATTCACGCATTTTGTCAGGGGGACCACTTTAAAACGCAAGCAGCTTATCACAATATGCACTTGCTAAACGCCAGTGTTAAAGTGGGGCAGGCAGATATTAAACTTGCTGAAATGGTCACAGGTTTCGGTGTGGCACAAACAGCGATTGCTTATTATCATGCGCGCAATGAAAGTATTCAAAATAAGCGTATTTATATTCAAGGTGCGGGCAATGTAGGTGCAGCCGCTGCTTTTTATTTGCATCAGGCAGGTGCTGTAATTGTCGCAATGACTGATCGGGATGCTGGCGTTATTCGTGATAAAGGGTTAAGCGAGCATGAAATCAATCAGGTTGTTAAAAGCCGCAGAGTGCTTAATGTATTAACGGATAATCTGACACATCAAGAGTTTAACCAACAACTCATATCTGCGAATATTGACGTATTAATCCCCGCAGCAGGATCTAATATTGTTGATAAAGACTTTATCTGAAGTTTAGAGTTTCAGAGTATTTTTTATTGTGTGGGGATTTTTAAATCGACTTATGGCATGGTGATTGGCAGGC
>NZ_JBQAJM010000056.1:0-5880 GCF_052030685.1 Cysteiniphilum sp. 19S12-1 | reverse complement strand
AATTCTATTTGCAAAATAATGTTGGTTGGTTTGCAAAATAATTCTGGCTGAGGGTCATTTTATTGCTGGCGCTTACAAGTAAATATTCAGATTGAACATACTAAACGCAATCATAGAGGACAGGTCTGGAAGCTTGATGGTGAATACACAACAATTGCTCAGATATCAAAAGCGCTGTCTTATCCCAATGAGCATGTATTAAGGCGCCGCATTACCAATGTTGGTCAACAGCGAGCTTTTACTGAGCCTTTTCAATAGCTGCTGATATTATATTCTGTATTGATTTTCAAGAATCTTAGCATCTAAGATTTAAACCATCCTTTTTATCGTCAATCAATTGAATTCGTCGGTTGAGTTCTTTGATAGCTATTTTTAGTACGCCAGTATTCCCGTTATCTTTTGCTTTACGGTAACACACACCGATAACTTCAATTAAACCAGTGTCTGAAATGTTTCTTTCACTTCCTGCTGAGTCAAGAAGTAAAGCATAATCGCGCTCACGCTTATTACGCATACGTTGGGCATTGGACTTTGGCATAGCAATAAATAATTTTTCGTTACTGTGACAAATAGTGTAGACATGTAATGGTGTATTTGTAAACATCAACAATATGAATTAACTGAGTGCACCATTTGGAAATTTTAGCGAAGTCTTAACACTGAATGCATGAATTGAGGGGTGGAGGGAGATTAATGCATTCAGTGAGCGACATAACTATTGTAGTCTAAGTGCTTTTGAATGCCAGCATTGATAGCTAAAAATTTTGATCAAATTCAGTTTACTCACCCATAGTCCGTTATACCTATTTTGCTAAGCTTTGTATTTCTGGGTGCTCAGATAAGCCTTTAATTATATCGTCAAGCTCATTTGAAAAATTACAGTCAATTGCAACACTACCTACTACGTTAGCAAGGTCATAGTAGAAGTTTTTATCTCCAGTTATCCGGTACCAAAACTCTTGTCCTATCAAAACTGGGTAATGGTGTTTTAACTCAATATTTCTGTAATTAGCACTTAAATCATCTTTGTTTCCGTAAATAACGCCAACAACCATATCATTGTGAGTAATTTGCAGATTATTGGTTCGTCCAAGGTTTATTATGGCTTTAAATTTATTGGCGATTGTATCAACATCATCCTTGTTGATAGTGGAAGGTCCAGATTTGAGTTGGCAATACTTTTTTCTTCTATCAATAGCATCAATATACTCAATATCAATTCCCTGAGTTGTGCTACCAAGCACCCCTTCAAACACGCTGCTAGAAAAACTCTGGATGCCATTACCAAATATCGTTGTAATAGAAGTTCCTAAAACCCTTGGATAGACTAATGCTTTGGCAATTCCTAAAGCATCTGATTTACCAGTTAAGAAATTAGCCAAGTATTTTATAATGAAAGGATTGATGTTAAATGACTCTGGCTTATCTAAAGTCATTGTTTTATTTCTATGATTCAAAGCTATTGTCTCTTTAAACCAAGCTTTTGCTCTTTGTAAAATTAACTCTTTCTGTTTGGCGTCAAGCATAAGTAATTCAGGTAATCAGTATGTTGAGCATTATACTAAGTTTTTTCATTAGATAATGCAGGATAAAACTAGTTGTTTATGCTATATTTGATAACCATGATATATGTTGTTATATGTTAAATGAAAGAATATTACTATATCTCAGAGGTTGCCGATATCTTAGGCATAAGCAAAGAAACTCTAAAAAGGTGGGATAAATCTGGCAAATTAAATCCCATAAGACACCCTATAAATAACTACAGAGTATATCATATTGATCAGCTAAAAGTATTTGAACAAGTACAATTGTTATTAAATTCCTCTTGGATAATAGATGAGCAAGTAACTCCAAGTAGAGATTATTATTCTATAGAATTATTTGCAGGCGCAGGAGGTCTTGCTATTGGAATGGAGCAGGCTGGATTTAAGCATTTGTTGTTAAATGAGGTAGATAAACACTGTGCTAACACATTGTCACTAAATAGACCGAGTTGGCCAATTGTATGTGATGATATAAAAAATTTATGTTTCAAAAAATATTTCAATAAAGTAGATATAGTTACAGGGGGATTCCCGTGTCAGGCCTTTTCCTATGCCGGTAAGAAATTAGGGTTTGAGGATGCTAGAGGTACATTGTTTTATGAATTCGCCAGATGTGTAAAGGAAACAAATCCAAAAATATTGCTTGCTGAAAACGTTAGAGGTTTATTAACTCATGATAATGGGAAAACTTTAGATGCTATTCGCTCAGTTATTGATGAATTAGGCTATCACCTCATAGAGCCAAAAATTTTGAAGGCTATTTTTTATAAGGTTCAAGGTTCCGCAGAAGCGAGAAAGGCTAATTTTAGTTGCTATTCGTAAAGACCTTTATTCACCAGAAGTTTTTAGATGGCCTTCACCTTATAAACAAATTTTTACGGTACGAGATGCACTCAAAAAAGGCGAATTATATAATAGTGATGTCTCAGATTCGCCTGGAGCAACTTATCCAAAAAGGAAACAAGAGATATTATCAAAAGTTCCTCAAGGTGGTTATTGGAGAGATTTGCCAGATCACTTGCAGAAAGAATATATGAAAAAAAGTTACTATTTAACTGGCGGTAAGACAGGTATGGCAAGAAGGCTATCCTGGGATGAGCCGTCACTAACTCTTACCTGTGCGCCAGCTCAAAAGCAAACTGAGCGTTGTCACCCAGAAGAAAACAGACCTTTAACAACAAGAGAGTATGCAAGAATTCAAACTTTTCCAGATGATTGGAATTTCTCTGGGCCAATGACCAGTGTTTATAAGCAGATAGGCAATGCAGTTCCTGTTAACTTAGCTGCGGCAATCAGTCGAATGTTAATAATGGCGTTGAATAAAATCACAGACACACAATTCATATCGGAAAATTCATGCCACAATGCTGTTGCCTAATCAAGTGATGTCGAGTCATTTTGGGCTTTTAAGCAATAGCCTATCTAGGCATTCTTATTTCATCTTTTAAAGTATAGTAAATTTTCAAAAAAGGAGCATGCAAAATGTATAAAGATTTTCGTGATATTTTAAAGCTGTTAGCAAAAGTACTCATTCTAATTTTGCCGCTATTTTTCATTGTGTATTTCGCGGCAATGAAATTTTTTGAGGCGAATCAGGAGAGTGCTATAACAATTGCTTGTGCAGTATCAGTTGTTGGTTTGTTAGGGGCTTTTCTAAACGGGCGACTTTAATCCTAAAAAGTATACTTTAGAGTACAAAAAAGTAAAAATGATTTTGATATGTTCTCTAAATAGGTATATAATACAAGTACGCTAAATGCTTAGAATATATAACACATGCCAACGATATTAAGAATTGGTTCCTACAGTTTTTACTTCTATGCAAATGAAGGAAACGAGCCTCCGCATATTCATATTAGGAGTGCTGGATCAGAAGCTAAATTTTGGCTTGATCCAATTGTCCTTGCATCATCAAAAGGCTTTCCTTTGCATGAATTAAATAGGTTAGAAAAATATGTAGAAAAAAACAAATCACTTTTTGAGGAGAAATGGAATGAGTTTTTCAACCAATAAATCAGCTGTAGATTTAAGTTTTAACAAACATAACTTTGTTATTCATTTTTCAAATGGGGAAATGCTTAAAACTCCATTGAGTGAATTTCCTACAATCGGAAATGATTTAAACAAGTTATCAGAATTTGAGTTGTTTGATAACGGCAACAGCATATATTTTCCAAAAGTTGATGAGTATATTAGTGTTAAGAATTTAATGCTTGGTATTACAGGTAAAAACCATGGCTAAAGCTGGTCATATTGTTGGTTATGCCCGAGTATCATCTTCAGGTCAATCTTTAGAAGTGCAAGTTGAAAAGCTTAGCAAGCATGGGTGTGATAAAATATACCAAGAAAAAATCAGTGGTCTTGAACAGAATAGACCTCAATTAATTGCTTGCCTAGATTATGTAAGAGAGGGAGATACCCTTGTTATTACTAAGCTTGATCGCATGGCGAGGTCATCCTTACATTTAGGCAAGATTGTTGAGAACCTTAATAAGAAGAAGGTTAATTTTATTGTGCTTGATCAACAAATCGATACGACATCACCTCAAGGCAAGCTTATGTTTCATATGCTGTCGGCTTTTGCTGAGTTTGAAAATGGCATACGTAGAGAGCGACAAGTTGAAGGAATAGAAAAAGCAAAACGACAAGGTACTAAGTTTGGCCGTAAATTTAAGCTAACACCTGAAACCGTAAAAGAGGTTGAATTAGAATCTAAATCAGGCAAGCCAGTTAAGGAGATATTAGATAAATTTGACATTGCCCGAGTAACTTATTATAAAATAAAAAACGGCAATCATCCTTATCAAGTTGGCAGCTAAATTATACCCCACGGCTGTGATCCTGATAAAAAGGGGTCATGTGTGAATAGTATACAAAAATATACCAAAAGGTAAAATCGCATTAATCACTTTTATATAACTCAATAGTATAACGTAGGCGCTGATTTCCAGATGGCTTAAAACTGATTTTTAGAGACTAGATTGTAACTATCGTAAAACGATCGTTTTTTTAAAACAGAAAAGCTGTAATGTACACAAACCTTAAGTTTCTTTGTATTTTTGCTAATTGGGTATAAATGGATATTTTTATGGATATATAAAAAATTAGGATGTATTATTGGATATAAATGGATAATTTATTGGATAGTTAACGTGAATGTAAACTCTTTAATTATTAATAATGAAATACTAAAAATGATATCAGAGATTGATGAGTTTAAAGGTTCGTGGAAATCATTAAGCACACTAGCACCAGAAAGGTTACAAGCACTAAAAAAAGTTGCAACTATAGAAAGTATAGGCTCTTCAACTAGGATTGAAGGCAGTAAGCTAACAGATTTAGAGATTGAGACAATTCTGTCTAATATTGAAATTCAAAGCCTTGATTCTCGTGATGAACAAGAGGTCATTGGATACTCCCATGTGATGAATATTATTTTTGATGCTTGGAAAGATATCCCTATTAGTGAGAATTATATTAAGCAGTTACATGGAGAAATCTTAAAATACAGTAGTAAGGATTATGCTCATAGAGGCAAATACAAAACTAGCAGCAACAGCGTCGCTGCATTTGATTCGTCGGGTAAAAATATTGGTGTTGTATTTGAAACGGCAACACCTTTTGAAACACCTATGCGCATGAAGGAATTGGTTGATTGGATAAATTCAGCCTTAGAAGAAAATCTTTTACACCCAATATTAATATGTGCAATCTTTATTGTTGTTTTTCTTGAAATACACCCATTTCAAGATGGAAACGGTCGATTAAGTAGAGTGTTAACAACTTTAATTTTATTGAAATCAGGATATAGCTACGTATCTTATAGTTCTTTGGAGAGTATTATTGAACAAAACAAGGATGCTTATTACTTATCATTGAGAAAAACTCAAAAGACACTTAAGTTAGATGAGCCAGACTGGATGCCGTGGATTGTTTTTTTTCTCAATTCTTTAAATAAACAAGTAAAACGTCTCATGCTTAAAATTGAAAAAGAACAGATGCTATTACAGACACTTCCAGAAGCTTCATTGATGATAGTGGAGCATATAAAAGCACATGGGCGTGTCACTCTTTCAGAAATGGTTACTCTTACTGGTATAAACCGGAACACACTTAAAAAGCACTTTCAAAAATTAGTGTCTATGAATCAAATTAATCAGCATGGAAAAGGTCGAGGCGTTTGGTATTCATTCACCTGAGTTTTCACTATGGATTTCATAATATTAGTAGGTTGTCGGGGAGCTAGGGTTATAGAGCAACTCATTGCAAGTTACCTGGATATTGACTACTCAAATATTTCTAAATCTGGATTCTTAAGACAATTTTTTATGCC
>NZ_JBQAJM010000055.1:0-5909 GCF_052030685.1 Cysteiniphilum sp. 19S12-1 | reverse complement strand
TCAGTTTTATTTATTTCACTCATAATCTGTGGTCGTATTTCTTAAATTCAAACATCAAAAGTGCGTAACTTCAGTTTTTAAGTTGCAAGGCAATGCGTACACGAAAGCTTGCGGATGAACAAAAATAATCATATAAAATCATCTTATGTCCTTAATTATTTCTGCTCTTGGGTACTTAACACGCCACGCTCAATTTGATCAAGCTCAATTGAGTCAAACAGTGCTTGGAAGTTGCCTTCACCAAAGCCATCATCACCTTTGCGCTGAATGATTTCAAAAAATACCGGACCAATCACGGTATTGGTGAAAATCTGCAATAAATAGCCGCCCTCTTTAGTTGGCGCACCATCAATTAGAATACGATTTTTCTGCATGCGCTCAACGGACTCTGGATGATACGGCAGACGCTCATGCGTCTTTGTATAATAACTATCAGGCGTATGCATAAACTCAACGCCTGAATCTTTTAGTTTTTCAACCGTTGCAAAGATATCCTGACTTTCCAAAGCGATATGCTGAATACCCTCACCATTAAACTCACGTAAAAACTCTTCGATCTGTGAATGATCGTCAGCAGATTCATTAATTGGGATTTTGATTTTCAAACATGGGCTCGTCATCGCTCGACTCAATAACCCCGTGAGCTTTCCTTCAATATCAAAATAGCGAATTTGACGAAAATTAAATAGATCAATGTAGTAATTTGCCCATTTATCCATATTGCCGCGAAAGACATTATGTGTCAGGTGATCGATATATAACAATCCACACTCATTGTGTTGCATCTGATGTTTCGCATCAGGAATCATTTCAAACAACCCACTATCAATAATTGAAGCATAATCCGTTAAGTAAAGCTTAGTATCGGCAATACCATGAATAACCTCAATACTTTGTCCATGCCAGTCATCAGTATTTTGCGTTTTTAATTTGGCTCCTTTTTTGATGCAATGCGCTAACGCATGCTCAACATTTTCAACCACAAAGCCCATACCACATGCGCCCGATTGATGTGTCTCTTTAAACGCTTTAACAAAACCTTGTGATTCGTTATTCAACAAAAAGAAAATATCATTTTGTTGCCATAGCTCAATAGTTTTGGTTTTATGCTGCCCAACCAAGGTAAAACCCAAAAGGCTAAACAAATCACGCATTTTTTGTGGCGTTGTGCTGACAAATTCCAAGAAACTAAATCCACGTGTTCCCGCTGGATTTGTCGTGATATCCATTTTACTCATTCCAATCTCCTTGTTGCTGTAACACCCATCATTAAATGATTAGATCTCTCTTTATACATAATGAAAAACCAATACAAAACGGAATACTCCAGATAATAACCCGCTGAATTATGCTAAGTATATACAGGATACGCCCCGTTTAAGTGGCGTTAACATAGCATAGCTTGGCTGGGTTTTCATCCAGATCACACAGGAAAAATGAAAAAATATTGAAATTATTTTAAAGCGGAAATTATTCTACAACCCGAAGAATTACTTTGCATATCTTGGCTTCGACTTACGCTAAACCAACGTTAGCTATAAACCGTACCCTGAGCAGGGTCGAAGGGTGAATTTAAGATCTAATCGCACTATGGCTTCGACTTACGCTCAGCCAACACTTCCGTAGGGGCGTATGGCATACGCCCACATATTGCATACGCCCCTATGTCTCAACAATTATCTTTTATCTTCTTTGATTTCCAGTTTCTTACCAGCTACCCACACTTTCTTTAGATGCTCGATAGCATTCTTTGGTGTATCGCTCGGTAGGTCAACGGTACTAAATTGATCGAATAATTTGATATGTCCGATATTGCGACTATTAATACCCGCTTCATTGGCAATCGCGCCAACGATATTGCGCGGTTCAACGCCATCACTGCGACCTACCTCGATGCGATACGTCGTCATATCCATATCTGGTGAGCGACGCGCCCCTCTATCACGACCGCCACGCTCATCACGACGATTGCTAAAGCGATCATTTCTATCACCTCGACGACCATCACGCCCGCCGCGCTCTGAACGATCAAAACGATCAGATCTTTCTGACCTTCTTGACTCTTGAACCTGAATTTCTTTAACAAAAAGTTTTTTGTCACCTTGCGCTAAAAAAGCAAGGGCTGCTACTATATCATCGGCTTCCGTACCATACTCAGTCGCAAAATCTTGCATTAACTCTTTAAACTTACTTAAGTCTTTGTGACGGATAATCTCAGCTGTTTCATGTTTGAAACGCGCAACACGTTTTTCAGTAATTTCTTTCGCACTTGGTAACTGCATTTCTTCCATCGTATGACGAATAACACGCTCAAGCATGCGTATTTGACGTAAGTCTCTAGTATAAATCAATGAGATTGCATCACCTTCACGTCCAGCGCGTCCCGTGCGACCAATGCGATGGACATAGGCTTCATTATCTTGCGGTAGATCATAGTTGATTACATGGCTAATACGCTCAACATCCAGACCACGTGCAACAACATCTGTTGCCACAAGAATGTTAATTTTAGACGCTTTTAACTGATCGATTATATATTCACGCTGGTTTTGTTGCATATCACCATTGATTGCTGCAGCTAAGTGACCGCGTGCTTTTAAGCCATCTGCCACTTCAATGGTTGAGGTTTTGGTTTTGACAAACACCATCACACCATCCGTGTCTTCAACTTCTAATATACGATCAAGTGCATCTAATTTAGATAAACCTTTAACGACCAAGAAACGCTGTTTAATTGTTTTGGCAGTTGCTGCTTTTGTTTTGATCTGTACTTTACATGGCTCGCGCAAGTATTCATTGACAATATTTAATACATCACGTGGCATGGTTGCTGAGAATAATAAACGCTGACATGCTTCAGGCGTATGTGACAACACCCATTTAACATCATCAATAAAGCCCATACGTAGCATTTCATCGGCTTCGTCTAATACTAATGCTTTTAACGCATCTAGCTTTAATGTGCCTTTACGCATATGATCCATCACACGTCCTGCCGTACCGACAACGACCTGTACACCGCGACGCAATGCCTGAATTTGACGACCATATTCCTGGCCACCATAAATAGAAACAACTTCAAGCTTGGCAATATTTTTAGAAAAAGATTCAAACGCTTCAGCAACCTGAATCGCAAGCTCACGTGTTGGTGTTAACACCAACACTTGTGGCATACGTTCTTTGCCAGATAAATCCATGTTATTTAGAAGTGGTAATGCAAATGCTGCCGTTTTACCCGTTCCAGTTTGCGCCTGCCCTAATACATCACGACCTTGCAATACAAACGGAATAGTATTTGCTTGAATTGGTGTGGGCGTTTGGTAACCCATCGCTTCAATAGCGGACATTAGCTTTTCGTTTAAGCCCAAATTATGAAAGCTTAATTCTTGAGACTCATTATTCTCGGTATTCATAGTAATTTAAAACCCAAAAGTTATGATACCCATCACTGCCCCTTCTGCGTTTTAAACGACTACAAACGATACGCGACGAGTATGTTGTTGATAAATTCAAGGCGACATTGTACCTGAATAAACAAAAAGGTACAGAACTATTTAAAGTTAATTTGTTTAAAATAACACCAGATCTTTAAGAGCACTGACGTAACTTAAAAATGTATGCCACAACTATTGGTTACACTCAATATTCTATGATACCCTTAGCCAAATTTTTTTGGCAATTTATTCTGCACTATGACAAGCCACTGGAATACGAAAGAAACAATTACACTACCTGCTGAGATTAAGCACTGGCTGTTTGATGTCAAACGCTTGAGCGTGACCTTAGCTCAGTCGATACCCGACATAGACTTAAAGTGCATTGCTGAATATCATGCACCAATGGATGACGATGAGGCTGAGCTTTTGAACTTAAATGAGCGCTCAAGTCGTATTCGCCTGATTAAACACCATCATCAAGATAAGACTTATGTTTTTGGACGGACGATTATCCCACAAAACACCTATAAACGTTATCAAGACTGTTTTGACTCATTAGGTAATAACTCCATAGGTGAGCATTTTTTATTTAAAAACACGCACATCACACGCAGTGAATTCTATGTCAAACACTGTCCATTTGATCTCTTAAAGCACAAACTTAACTTAAATGACAGCTTTCTTGCCAATCCATTATGGGTACGCGCATCAATTTTCACTCTGGATGCTGAGCATCAATTGTTAATTGAAGAGTTTTTTGTGCATATACCACCTGTGTAAACTTATGCTAAAACGAGTATACTTAGCCCTTACTATGAACAATATTAATACCACCATATTATATGAAAGCTTATTTTTATTTGATGCGCCTGCATCGCCCAATCCCGATCTTAATCATTCTTTATCCCACTTTATGGGGGCTTTTTGCAGCGACTCCTGCGCTACCTAGTTTGAAAGTTTTTGTTATCTTTGTCCTTGGTGTGGTTATCATGCGCACTGCTGGATGCATTTTTAACGACATTGCTGATCGCGACTTTGACGGGCAAGTCAAGCGCACTGCCACGCGTCCCATAGCAACAGGTGACATCACCGTTAAACAAGCTGCTTTTGTTGGTGTATTTTTACTTCTTATCGCGTTTATTCTTGTGTTACAGCTTAACCTTATGACTATCTTACTGTCACTGATTGCTGTCATATTGGCGCTTAGCTACCCGCTTTTTAAACGCTTCTTTGCTGTCCCGCAACTGGTGTTAGGCTTCGCCTTTAACTTTGGTATTATCATGGCTTATGCCGCCCAGATCAATCAAGTGCCTTTATCTGCTTGGGTGTTATATCTTGCCACCATTTTTTGGACAATCTCTTATGATACGATGTATGCACTGGCTGATAAAGAGTATGATTTAACACTTAACTTACACTCCACTGCTATTACCTTTGGTAAACATAACCTACTGATCATGATGATTTTCCAGATATTAACCATTATCTGCTTAGCAACCTTTGGCATATTACAACACTACAATGTTGTCTTTTACTTAGCCTTAGTCATTATTGCCGTGTTATTTTTCTATCAGCATAAGACATGGCAGAAAGGCGGCATTGCCCAGTGTATTAAGGCATTTTCAGATAATCACTGGGTTGGTTTTGTTATTCTATTGGCAATTTTGATGCAATAGCTATACTTTATACAGTCACAGATATAAAAGGATTTTACATGCGCTATTTAAGCATTCTAGTGTTAGGATATATTCAGTTTGGTTTGAGCTGTACTGATATTTTTATCAATAAATCGCCTTTTCATGTCACGGCGCGCACACTTGATTTTCCATTAAAACTATATACTCAAAGCTTTGAAACTTATAGTTGGTATCAAAAACTATTTCAAACGGATATTAACCTCACACACATCACTTCTCGTGCTTTTGGTTTTTACACAGGATACCTTGATGTTGACAATACCACCAATTTAATTGCCAATCGCGATAAAGTCCCTAAAGATAAGCTCGCTCATTGGCAAAATAAATATGGTTTTTTTGGACGCTTAGGTTTTATTGGTTACACTTTAACCGATGGCATAAATACACAAGGGGTCAGTATCGCAGCGCTTTATTTACCGGGTAGCTCATATCCAAAATACAATCCTCATGATCGGCGTCCCACTTGGTATTTATGATTTATCCAACTTTATCTTAGGTATGGCAAACACAACCCGTGACGCATTAAAGCTTATTATGCGATATCAATTGGTTGAATCAGCAATGTATGCCACCGGCGGCTTATATATCAAAGATATACCCTTACATATTGTGATTCGTGATAAAACAGGACACAGTGCCGTCATTGAGTTTATTGATGGTAAAACCATTATTTATGACCATGCCACGAATGTACTTACTGTTACATCCAACTTTATATGGCTCTTAACTGCTGTTTTTGTCTCGCACTGAATGCGTAGTTTCAGCGCTCCTTATA
>NZ_JBQAJM010000054.1:0-6171 GCF_052030685.1 Cysteiniphilum sp. 19S12-1 | reverse complement strand
AATTCTATTTGCAAAATAATGTTGGTTGGTTTGCAAAATAATTCTGGCTGAGGGTCATTTTATTGCTGGCGCTTACATATAACTTATTCCGATAATTGTATGAATTTAGCTTGGCGAGTATAAATGACGATGAAATTTTCCCATATTTTATCGATAAAACAACCTGCATAAGATCTTTCCAATGTAAAGTGATCAAGTCCCAATCTATGGCGGCTTCGCAAAATAGAGAGTCTATATTTTTATAACGTGCACCTTTAGTTGGGCGATACATCTTTAGCTCCTTCCAGCTTCTAATTCTAGGCATTAGCTTAATGCCAAACAGATATGAAAAAGCAAATACTGGTAATGATTGACCCTGAGTATCTGCATGTACAGTTTTTGGCTGAACTTCTGAGGCGTTTTTTAAAAGACCGTCAATAATATGAATTGCTTCCCATACACCACATTGTATAAAAGTTGAAAAAAGCGCAATATAGTTATCAGCCACATGATGATAGGCAATACCGCCTTTTTTACCGTACCTGATATGCTGTTCAGCAAGCATATTATTATCATGTATTTCTTCAAGCGTACCATCCACAGCACAACTTTCTCCAGTTCCCCATGCCTGTAGCAGAGGGAACTGATTCAAGCAGTTGATAACACGTGTAATAGCTTTGTTAAGGACTTTAACGGAAAAGTGCTTTTGGTTTACTCGGGATAGAATGCGAGCTGATACATTTCCTCTAACATGTTTTGCTGTTTGCGTTGCACCGAGTCCCGTACCTACAGCAAATGCGCTTAATATGAGTTTTTCTTTTGGATTATCTAACTTTAGGTCATTACCCTCAGGTGATGTGCACTCACTGGTCCAGCTAACATGATATTCAGCATTAGACAGGCAGTCGAGTACGCTTCTTTCAGGCATGCGAGATTTGAGTATATTTTCAAGCTTTTTAGCACTTTCAGATAATGGCTTAGCTTCATATTTTTTTAGGCTAGGAACTCCTTTTGAGTCGATGGTAAATGCAGGGTTAATCTTATAATTATCATCAACCTCCTTTGCTTTCTCAATAAAGGATTTTTGAAGATTGCAAACCATAGCTTGTGCGGTAGAGTCAATGCCAACTTCTTTACAATAGTCATCTAAATACTCTAGGCACTTATCCCACGGTAAAAAATCGGATCGATAATCACCGTAATTTATGGCTCCTTCAACATGGATATCACCAGAGTTTAAGCCTTTAGACAATGCATCTAAAACACATGTTATAAGCTCTTTGCGATTCATTTGTTGAACCCCATCTACTTTTGTCATGATGCGAGAGCGCCAAAAATCAACTGTAAATGATAGATCAATTATTTGGTTAAAATACTCACGCGAGCATTTTTGGTTATCCTGAATAAACTGTATTGCTTGAATAAGTGAATCATTGCTATTGGAGGATTTAGGGCTAATTGTTTCAATCAGTCGATGAAACAAGCTTTGCTGCCTGTGTAAAAGCACTTTAGACAAAAATATCCGTATTTCAGTGCCATGGCTGGTAATGACATCATCACATTTTTTACTGATTTCCTCGACTCCGCCTGCATTATTAATTTGACCTACCACCCAATGTGAGTAGTTATCAAAGTCAGATTTAAACTCACTTCTTTTAACGATGTTTTTTAGCAATTCAGCAACCTCGCATGAGTCTTTTTTATTGGCTTGAGCAAGCCGCTCAAGTTCTTGTTTTGCTTGTTTATATCCAGTAGACACTAATCTGCAAAGCATACTTGCTAAGGCATCTCGTGCGTTTGCTTGTGAAAGATATATCAATGAACAAATGTATGTATATTGTTTAGCAATCCTCATTTTTTTGATCTCATCTGCTGAGAGTTTGTTAGCGTCTTCTGCGAATTGCTCTATTTTTATTTGAGCAACGTCCTTTAAATAGGTAAATCCATCACCTAATGAGCTTAACCAGTTGTAATGCTTGATAAAATTATTAAAGTTACGCTTGCTTGGCTTTTGAGGTAACGTTTTCAAATCATTAAATAGCGTGGAATATGAGTTATTATCGTTATGTAGCAGTGAGACAAACTTCTCCTGCTTTCCATCTAGCTCAATCCTGTTAAACACTTGCTGGAAGATTTTATTATTGACTGTATGCCTAGTGTGTCTAACCAAGTCATCGAGTGTGTGGAAACCAGGAAGTTCAAGCCTATTTTCAATCATATACTGAATAACTGCGTTTATAATATCGGGAATATTATTCATGGTATGAGAAATTTCATATGCGTATTTAATGGCTGCCTTGCGAGCTAGATTTTTTCTACAACCATCGACTTCTTGCTTATCCCATTTTGTGACATTAAGGTAAATGCGTATCCTGTCTCTATGTGTGTATAATGACTTGGAATAATCATCCTCAAAACGCTCATACCCGTAGCTTTGCCTGTAGTGGAAATTTGTTGTTTTTCTAATGTGATTAATAATTTCATCAGGCACTTCATCCAATGCAATAAAGTAACCAAGGTTTTGAAATGTTTTTAGCTGAATAGCAAAGTTAAGTCGATATTTATCACCCCGCGCATATCTGTTCATAAGAGATACTTCACTGGAGCTAAGCGTGTAAAATTCATCAAGCTCACTTGGCTTCATTCTTCTGCGGTTTGAATATCTTGGATAAGCAGTGCGCTCAATTGTAGACATAACATCTCCCCTGGTGTAAATTAACCTACAAAATATAGGTGTTTGCATAACGCAAATTATGTTACGGATTATTTAACGTATTTTTGTCAGTTTGCAAGTAAAATCTAAAGTGTTAAATAAACGAGCGTTTGTGAAACGTTTAATTTGACCTTAAATTTAGGAAAAAGTTGAGTGACTGAATGGAAATATATTGTGTAAGGGCGGATTTTGGTAAATATACACAGAAGTTTTTAGACGGAGGATTCTCTGGTATTGGTTGGCTCTCAAACTTTGATTTAAGTTACGTCGAAAAAAAAAGAGAATATTGATCGTCTTTATAAAGAAAATCACCCAGATCATACTCCATCTGCTACAGGGCAGCAAGTTGGGCAAATATCTCGCTTTTTACTGGATATTAAAGTAGGGGATTATATAATTCTTCCAGACTCTAATACCGATATTATATACTATGGAATTGTTCAGGATGGCGGATACTATTATGATGCTAATCCTAAAGATTACGTTCCATACCCTCATAGGAGGGCGGTTAAATGGAATAAAAAAGCAATAAGAAGATCAGAATTCTCAGTCCCATTTCAAAATAGCATGAGATCTTCGCTTACTGTATTTAAAGTTAAACATCATGATACTTTTTTTAGAGGGATAGGAAAAAAAGAATTAACTAAAACTCAAGAATACGCTCTTGATTACTATAAAGTAGTGTTAGATTCTATTTTAGAGCTTGATGCATTGGAATTTGAGCTACTTGTCACGCATATACTAAGCGCATTAGGTTTTGAAGGAGCCGAACACGTAGGTAAGGTTGGAGATGGTGGCGTAGATGCAACTGGTGAGTTAAACATATCTAATATCGCTAAGGTAAAAATATTTGTCCAAGCTAAGCGTTACCAATTAGGTAAAAAAATTGATGCAAACACTGTAAAAGCTTTAAGATCAAATATACCTCAAGGTGGGCAAGGAGCATTCATAACTACTGCTGAATATCAGAAAAAAGCATATGAAGTGGCTCTTGAACCAAGCTTTCCTAGAATTGGATTAATTGATGGAGAGCAGCTAGTAGATATACTTCTAGAGAAATGGGATGACATTCCTTTAGATTTTCAAGAAAAGTTAGGATTAAAACGTGGATTGGTTCCTGGTAAATAAAGATGGTGGTTCATTATGTTTATTGGATATGCTAGAGTTTCTAAAACTGACGGGTCACAAAATTTGGATTTACAAACTGATGCGCTTATTAAGTCTGGTGTTGACTTAAATAATATTTATCATGATGAAGCTTCCGGCAAAAACATACAACGCCCATCACTTGAAGCTTGTTTAAAAGCCTTAAGAAAAGATGATACCTTGGTGGTTTGGAAATTAGATCGTCTTGGTAGAAGTTTGCATGACCTTGTGACACTGGTACAACAACTGTCTGATAAAAATATAGGTTTGAAAGTTCTAACAGGCAAGGGTGCCAATATTGACACATCAACGCCAACAGGAAAAATGTTCTTTGGATTTTTTGCTGTACTGGCAGAATTTGAACGTGATCTCATTATTGAGCGTACAAAAGCAGGTCTTGAATCAGCAAGGGCAAGAGGTAGGAAAGGTGGGCGTAAGTTTGCTTTGACAAAATCTCAAATTAGATTAGCTCAGGCAGCTATGGGGAAAAAAGGCACGGTTGTTACTGAACTATGCAAAGAGCTTGGTATAACCAGACCAACCTTATATCGATACGTTGCACCAGATGGATCATTGAGGAAACAAGCAAAATTGCTACTAAATTATTAAATTTTAAAAAGGAAAAATCATATGATTTACAAGGAATTATGTTCAAGGGTACAATTATTTAAGAACACATCATTTACCTATCTAGCATTAAGTGGAATTATAGCCACTATTGGAAATGGTCTTGTATATATTACAACATCATGGTACGCATATGAGTACTTTCAGTCTATAAGCGGTGTAGCTTTGCTTATGTTTTGCATATGGGCTCCTAGTATATTGTTTGGACCTCTATTTGGTGTTTGTGCCGACAGATATAACCGAAAGACAATATTAATACTGTCTAACATGGTGAGAGGTATATCAATATGCACTTTTGTACTGCTTGAGTTTTCTAATTTACACAGCAATATTTTTTACTTGCAGTAATTTTGGGTATTTTTGTATCGTTTTATATGCCTGCAGCTATCCCTATCATAACTACAATTGTAAAAAAGGATGAATTATCCAAGGCAAATGCAACAATAGATATGCTCTACGAGGTTGGTATAATCATTGGCATGGGTATTAGTGGCGCCTTAATTTATTATGTAGGGAGTCTTTGGACCTTGTTTATTGGAGGCGTTCTATTTATTTTGTCTGGATATTTTAATGTGATAATGGAATATCAACATAAAAAACAGGCTGACACTCAAAAAGTGTTATCATTTATTCATGAATATATTGAATCTATAAGGTATGTTTATAATAAAAAAGGTCTGATAGGTATTTATCTGGTTCAAACCTTTATAATGACTTTATTAATGACCATTCCCGTTTTATTAGTGCCTTATATAAATCAGGTTTTAAATGAAAGTAGTAAGATATTTGCTTTGTTTGAAGCCATTTATTCTTTGGGGGTATTTATTGGCTGCTTTTTCTCTCCAATTCTTTGTGATCGGATTAAATTCAGGAAAACTGTTGCCTTGTTATTGTTTATAATGTTCACTGCTTTATTGTGTATAGCTGTAAATATTGGATTAATTATCAACTTAATGGCATATTTTATTATTGGATTTTGCTTATCCAGTTGGGCTTTATCTATTGCGCAAGCACAAATTCACACAGACATTAATTACCAAGGAAGAGTGCAATCAACTTTCAATAGTTTATCAGGTCTTGGTATTTTGATATTATACTTATTTGTTACATTTGAAGGGGCTACTATCAATATTCAGGCTTTATACTTTTTGGAAGCAAGCATTGCATTGGTCGGTTTTTTTGTTGTGATTTTAACAGGTAATAGCGCCTGTCTTAATACTGTGGAAAAGCCCTCAATCCATAGTGAAAGCAGCATGTAACAGTCACACTATTAATAAAACAGGCAATGTGAAAAATAACTACATAACAATTTGACATTACGAATCCTTTGGGTTATAAAAATGATGCATGGTTACAAATCATGTATCATTTTGTTAATAATTTAAGGAGGAATATTATGCAATATAATGACACTTTAACAGACCAATTAATGGAAGAGCTAGACCTTGAAAACATCGAACTAGTAAAGCTTAAAACTGATGATGATATGCGTCTTGCTGTACATAGATCATAACTGATGGGTTGTCAACTAGTGACCAAAACCAATGGTATATGGCGTTGTAACCACATGCCGTGGTGATAGTTTTGGCAGCGTATAGAGATCTGCGTTAATTCAGGTTTAAAGGCGAGTGTAGCGTCCCCAACTATTTGGCGTTGATAGTCCCACGGTGAATGCGGGAGTTTTTTTGACTACTTTAAGGCCTTAT
>NZ_JBQAJM010000053.1:0-6936 GCF_052030685.1 Cysteiniphilum sp. 19S12-1 | reverse complement strand
AGTTTTATTTATTTCACTCATAATCTGTGGTCGTATTTCTTAAATTCAAACATCAAAAGTGCGTAACTTCAGTTATTCATAATTTTATCGCCATCTGCTTTTAGCGTGCCATCGCCATTTACATATTTATATAAGGTTGTAGTTGTTATTCCCAATCGTTTTGCAATATCGGATGATACGGCATTTCTGTCGGACATTGCTGCCATTGCCATTTTCAACGTTGCTTTATCCATTTTTGTGGGTCTGCCACCTTTTCTGCCTCTTGCCCTAGCCGCAGCAAGACCTGCGTAAGTTCGTTCGCGTATGAGTTCGCGCTCATATTCAGCCAACGAAGCAAAAATACCAAAGATAAGGCGCCCATTTGCTGTTGTGGTATCAATTTGCGCGCCATGTCCTTCTAGAACTTTAAAATTGATCTTTGACGCATGTAAATCATCAATCATGGTAATCAAGTCCTTCATGTCACGACCAAGTCGATCTAACTTCCATACCACGAGAGTGTTACCTGGTTGCAAAGCCTTAAGGCAAGATTCAAGACCAGGGCGAGAGTCTTTTCTACTAGATGCATAATCATGATAAACTCTGTTCTCATCAACGCCCGCTTTTTTTAAAGCATCAATCTGCAAATCTAACACTTGACTACCATCGGCTTTTGACACTCTGGCATAACCAATCATCATGATAAAAAATTCCTTAACAAATAAAGATAAATTGAATAATACAAATTAGTGTTGAATATTGCAATGGGTTTACTTGTTGATTCTGAATTGAAATATGTGAATTATCAGACCGCCAAGAAAACGGTCGTTTTATTGGCAAGCAATTTATTTCATACAAAAATCTCTGAATTTCTCAACAAACAATTATGTAACAAAAATCATTAAAATATGTCATTATGTATTTTGATGTTAAATATAGAGGGAATCTTTTAATGGAAACTAGTTTAGAGCACTTAGGAAAAAATATTTTAAGTAAGTTCAATATAAGTCAAGATGATTGGACTGATTGGCGTTGGCAACAAAGAAATACAATCAAAGACGCTAACGATTTGTATGCATCCTTGGGTAATAGTTGGGAGCGAGGCATTCAAGATAAGATTGTCCAAAATCTCCAAGATCGCAAAATGCAGATTACGCCATATTACTTAGCTCTAATTTTAAATACGACTGAGCAAAACGCTGATATCACACAAAACCCACTATGGCGTCAGGTCGTTCCTTTTTGGGAGGATGAGATTGATGGCGGATACGATGAGCAAACAGATAACTGGGAGCTATCAAATGAAATGAAGACACCGATATGTCAACATAAATATGACAATCGTGTTATTTTAAGAATGAGCAATACCTGTAATGCTTACTGTCAGTTTTGCTTTGAAGCTTTACGCACACTCAAACCTAAAACCGATAAATCAACGGCTAGTCGCAATTTATTTGAAGAATCTTTTGAATATATTAAGAGTAACAAAAACATTGAGGAAGTAATATTAAGTGGCGGAGATCCATTAACACTGTCAGATGCGAAGCTAGAAGGATATTTATCCAAATTACGTGGATGGAATGATCAGCTATTAATTCGCATGCATTCCCGAGCACTTAGCTTTAACCCATTTAGGGTAAGTGATGAGTTAATTGCAATGCTTGAAAAATATAAGGTAAACTCTTTTGGTATACACGTATGCCACCCAGATGAATTAAGTATTGATTTTATTGAAGCGGTGAAACGTATTCAAAAAGTGGTTCCGATTGTTTTTTCTAATATGCCTTTCTTGCGAGGTATTAATGATGATGAACAAACGCTACATAAATTATTTATTGAGCTTTATCGAATAGGCGTCAAACCTTACTATCTATATCACTATATGCCTTATTCACCGGGAGCATCAATTTATAAAGCTTCGGTGACTAAAGGTATTCAGATTATGAATAAACTAAAACGACGCGTATCAAATATCGCGATGCCTGAATATGTATTGCCGCACGAAAAGGGCAAATTTACTGTGCCATTAGTCGAAAATGCTCAAGATTTCCCACGTTTTGAATATGATGAACAAGGACGTAGGTTTTATAAATTTGTTAATTGGCAAAATCAAACATGTTATTGGAATGATGATGTTTGCGAATAAATAGTCAGAATATTTTAAGCCAACCAGATACTAAGGAAGTATAAATATGCAAATGCCTGCCATATTATTTGTTGATATTGATGATAATCACATCCCAAGCTACAACTACCGTAGTCCGCATTTTCAAGCGGCAAAAGAAAAGGGATTAAATTGCTTAATTGCAACTAGCAATCAGAAAAATATTTCTGCATTAACTCAAAGTTGTGATGAACTATTTTCACTCAAGAGCATCAGTGTAAATGATATCTTAAAATTAGTAGGTAGCTTAGGTGATAAATATGACATCAAAGCTATTTTTTGTCATGCTGGACATGCCTCAAAAGTTGCTGAAATTGGGGCTGTTGTTGCTAAAGTTTGTGAAATCCTTGATTTTAATTATTCACCCGTTGATGCAATTAAAGCCTGCAATAATAAGTTTTTGATGAGGATGAAATTAAGGGAATCGGGAATAAAATCAATTAAGTTTGCACTATGCCATAATGTAGAACAGCTAATTAATAAAGCAAATGAAATAGGGTATCCTTTAATATTTAAACCTCCCTATGGTGCAAGCTCTTCGTATATCAAAAAATGTGATAACGAAGAAGAGCTGGTTAAACACTACCGTTTATTCACTAATACGTATCAAAATTCAAATATGTCAACTTTTTACCCTGTAAGTCACGATATTGTTTTAAATGGCAAAATTATTGATCATTATAATCCCAGTGCAACTATTCTTCTTGAGCAATATATTACTGGATCCGAAGGCACTGTGGAGTGTGTTATTAATGATGGTGAAGTCTACCCATTGATCATTAACGAAAAACTCGTTCTAACTGAGAAATCAGGCACCATTCTGGAAAACTTGCTGATTTGTCCAGCTTTCTCTTATACGGACGAAGATAAGCAAAAAATTAGAGATTATGCGACAAGTTGTTTGAAAGCGCTTGGGTTAAAGAATGATGTAGTACATCTAGAGTTTCGTTTGACAAATGAAGGTCCTGTGATTATTGAAGTTAATCCAAGACTGGGTGGTCTTTATGTTGACGCAGCGTTTAATAATATTGCAGGTGTTAATCCATACTCACTTTATATCAATATGCTTTTGGGAAATATCACTCATAGTAACTACCTATTGAATCAGGCAAAGATTAAGATTGAGAACTGTAGTGATTATTATTCAATGATGGTGATTTATCCCGAATATAGTGGTTATTTTGAGGGATTTAATCAATTAGATTATCTAGATAATCAAGAATACATTCTTAAGTATGATTGTTACCCTAGTCACAATATGGTGAATGCCGAGATTGAGGAAACTTATTTGTTAAAGGCTTGGGTTAAGGTTGCTGATGCATCTGAAGCTAGAGCAAGCTATACAGCTCTTTTACATAATGTTACACCAATGATTTTGAGAGAGCCGTCACAAAATATCGAGGTGGTATCATGAGTGAAGAAATTGGACAATTATTTTTCATGGATAATCATTATGTACACCAACAGAATTATAAAGAGCTTATATCGTACGATGATGAAAGTGTGCAGAGCTTCAAAGCGCACTGGAGTCGATTAGTCGACGATGATAATTTCAAAGACTACACACATAGGAAGCGGCGGATACTTCGCTATACGTATGACGTAATATCTAATGAGCTTAATATCAATCGTGATAATGAGTATAAGTCTTCAGTAAAATACAATATTCCTTATCAACAGGGTGTTAACAAACTTACTTATGTAGAGGAAAGCTTTATCCATCACCCTATCACGCAGGAATTAATTACAATGGATATTGATTTTTTTAAATCCCATCTAGATGTTCAAAGTTGTTATGAAGTTAATGTACATTTGTTTAGAGTACAAGCGGATGGTGAGAGGACTAGCCCAACAACTTCAGGCATTCATCAAGATGGCATGGATTTTATTGGGATGCATTTTATTGATGCGTATAATACAGTTGACGTGGTTTCAAAAATTTACGCATCAGATCAACCTGAAAGTGAAGTTTTTAGTAAACCTATGAGTGTTTTTTTAGAAACACTTTTAGTTAATGATCAGAAGCTTTACCACAGCGCTAGTGAAGTAAGACAAAATACAGACACAGATCAAGCTGCCTATCGTGATTTATTACTTGTAACTTTGCATAAAATAAAAGAGATACCAGCATGACTGGTATTACAAATCAATGGCATGGTTCCACACGAAATGCATTTTTAATCATCTTTGCTCGAGGCATTTCAGATTTTGGTGCATTTTTAAATATGGTGGCATTATCAACCTATGTTTACATTTTAAGTAATAGTGTCATGCATGTTAGTATTTTCCTAGCCGCTCGTGTCGCAGGAGGTATCTTTGCCAGTAGTATTGGAACATTGTTTTTTCGTAAGTTTATTGGCAAATGGTCACTTATTTGGTTTGATGTGTTGCGTGCATTATTGCTAGTAAGTCTTTTTGTTGTGCCACAATCAACCCAGATATATATTTTACCGATAATTGCCTTTGGTATTGGCTTGGGAAATTCTATGTTTTCAATTGGGATTAATACTCAAATTCCCTATTTGATTCAAGATTCTAAAAGAGTATCGGTTAATGGGTGGCTCTCTTCAGTCTCAGCAACAGCTGCCGTTTTAGGCAGCTTGGTCTCTGGATTAGTTGTTGCATTAAGTGGCTATGATGCGGTATTTGCATTGAATATTATTACGTATTTATTAGCGGGTATTATCATTTATCCGATTACTATTTTACGTGAACCTAATAAACAACAAAGTGCTTCAGGTAAGGAGTGGCGAAATTTAGTCAAAGTGCTCCGAGGGCACAAAATGCTAGGCTTTATACTACTCATTACAATGGCTGATACGTTAGGAAGTGCGGCACATAATGTTGGATTTCCAATTATATCAAAACTGATCACACCAGAGTCAATTAGCAGCACAATGGGGCTCATTTTGGCATTTTGGGCGATCGGCAAATTTGGCGGTGCTCGTTTAATCAGTCGATTACTTAGACATAAAAATAACTTGAGTATGGAACGTTTTTTTATGCTTGGCGTATTTTTGATGTCGACAGGCTTTATTTTGCTATTTTCTCAGAGTTCTACCATGTGGCTAATCCCCTTTGCAATATGGGCTGGCTTAGGAGATGGAGTATCTGAAGTAAGCCTATTGTCACGGGTTCAAAATGAATCAGATGAAGTACGACTTCCTATTTTCAGTTTACTAACATTAATGCAGATGACGGGCTTTGGTATTGGGATGCTGATTGTTGCCCCATTTTTTGTATGGTGGGCACCGATGTATGTTGTACTGCTTTTCCATGGTATTCCTATTGGAATTATGCTTATAGTACTTTACAAAATGTATAACCATCTGTTTAAGCATAACTGTGCCATTATTAGAAAGTAATGCATGTATTGTTTATTTTTTCATAAAGTTTAATAGCTTGGGGCTTGAAGGAATTGAGCAAAGTGTACTTGCTAAACTTGACTGAAATAAAGGTGGCTACAACCTATATTTAATAAGGGCTAACATCACTTTGATAGTACAAACCAGTGCTATATGGAATTAACGCCTTATTGTATCCGAATTATCAAGGTTAGGAAGGTCAATTAAAGATGTTCTCAATATCATTGAGCAAATCACAACAATTCAGAAATGCCGATTAATTGTTATCAAGCAACATATTGATGTAAGCCCACAAAATGCAAACCAGTCAACCAACAAAATTCTAATTACAATTTTTTCTATGCTAGCTGAGCTTGAACGTGACTTTATTTCTGAACGTACTAAGGAAGGTTTGAAAGCAGTTAAAGACAAAGGTATTAAACTTGGCAAACCCAAAGGAACTTTACAAAAATCGATGTATGATAAAGACCATGATCGCATACAGCATCTTTATAAAATTGGTGTGCCACTAAAGAAGATCATTGAAACTCACCTTGGTTATGGCAAATATCTGTCGCTAAAAACCTACATTGAGAAAAAAATTGAAAAAAAATTATAGTCCATGTTCGATTACGACCAAATATGCAGTTAGACCCATGATGCGCAACTAAAGCAACTTAATAATCGCTATTATATCGGGATGGTTGGTATAGGACAAAGCCTACAAACACCTTATGGCTATGTCAAAGTGACAGCTAATGTAGACTTTACAGGAAGAACCTCGGGTGGTTACATGATTGATTTTGAGTATGGGAAAGTATTTAAGCAAGGCACAGGTAAACATTTATTCATTTTAAAGCCAACAATCGGATTGCAGTACAATGATCAGCGCTTGGTTGACTATTATTATGGGGTAACACCGCCAGAATCAATAAGATCGGGTTTATTGGAATATTCACCAAGAGGTGCATTTTCGCCACATATAGGTTTGGCAACTGTTTATAATTTCGATAAGAGTTGGAACCTGATTTTATCAACTAGGGTTAATAGATTATCAAACGAAATAACGAAAAGCCCAATGGTTGGTCATCGCTATATTTTTAGCAACTCTGTAGCTTTAACGTATTCCTTTTAAAAGCTTCCTTCATGTATATACTGGATTTTAACCATGACGAAAATGCTTGCAAAGAAGTATTTTATCCATATAATTGTCGTCCATGATTCGTGCTACTAATCTGTATTTAATTAAATACAGTGCTAAATTAAAAACAATAATTTATAGTTATTCAAAAAATTTGTTATGGTTAGAAGGGGTATAAAGTTTTGAGTATAGCATTGAAAAAGCTTTTTTATACCTCAGTTCATTGCTTGCTCACGGCTGTCCCATCTAAAATATGTTGACTTTTGCTAAATTTATCTTTGAAGTTGTTAGCAAAGGAATCTACTGTA
>NZ_JBQAJM010000052.1:0-6968 GCF_052030685.1 Cysteiniphilum sp. 19S12-1 | reverse complement strand
TTGCGTAAGAAAGCAGCCTGGGGAAATCAGACTTTAAGCACTATTTTGGCTCAAGGTTTTTAGATGGGACAGCCGTGGTGGTTTGGGAGCATCTCGTAGTGTCACTAGCGCATGGCAAACCCCATGAATTGAATCAACTTCAGTATAGATTTTACTTATAGTATCATTAAGCAGATATTGACCAAACTGATATTTTACTCCATTGCTAATATTAGATAATTCTGCGACAAATGATTTATAACTTGTATCTTTTGAATATGTAGTTATTTCTTTAATCCATTTATATGCTATATTCCTAAATTCATTAATTGCATTCAGTCGACTTTCTGTCGTTATAATAAACTTAAGGTTTTTGACAAAATCGGTTAACTCCTTATAAGCATCACTGTTTTTTGCACTCTTATCCTTGTGAAATTCAAGGAGATCCTTAATCTCCGCCTTCATGTCACTATACTTAATAAATGTTGCAACATGGCTAGCTCTAGTGCTTTTTAAAAGATCTACATTATTTTCAGAATCCATTTTAGATAATTGTGAATTATTATAGAAACTACTCTCTTTATTTTTTGCAAAAGCATCAAAAGAAATTAAAGCCGATGCTGAAGTTAAAAGCATAGCTATACTTTTTTTATTATACATTTATATACCCCATTATATTGTTTTAAATTTCCCCACGACTTCGCCAATCTGTAAGTAAGTACTAAAACAGACTCAAACCTGAATAATTTCATCTAAAAGAGATTTCTTCACTCAAGTGCGACTGGCTCAGCCGATAATATGTCACCCCAAAGTATTAATGTGTTTTTTTACAAACACGTATTTATACACACTTTATATTACGCGCGATAATCTCGATTATTCTCTCCCCCCTTTAGTTTTACTGTCATCAATTATAGCTAAAAGCGATAAATCAATCGTAGATGAACTGCTTTTGATTATTTCATTGTAATAATTTATCTTCCAGTCACCTTTCATATAAATAGAATCTCTAAAGCTTTCTATATCATTATTTTGATCACTAATATCTAAAGCCTCCTTTGCAAAATAGGATAGATACTCCTTTTGATCATAATTAAATAAAGTCCCTACTTCGTAAGGCGTAGGAAGCCTCAAATTATCATGGCACTCACCCCACTGTACACTATCAGTTCGATATACCCAACTAATTCCAGTAGCAATATCCTTTATGTATTTGCATGTTTCTACATCATTTTCCTCCACAACAAATCGACTATTAAACACTGATTGAAGAAGCGAAGTTTCTTCAATATTTTTTACTGGGGACAAAACTGGTATTGTGTTTCCTGTATTATCTTCCAATACAAAATAAGGGCGGGTCGCATTATTCGTAATGTTTCTATTTAAATACCTTGAATACCAAATAAGCCATGCTGGCTCAAATGCTATTTTAAGATGATCTTCACCAGGACGAGATGTTGAACTTAATACTGGTTCCTTTGTAAATGGAATATCACTATGTGAATTTTCACCCATAGATATAATTGAAAATAATTCATTTACATTAGGAAGCCGCCATGTAGAGTTAGCTTTACTATTTAGCACGTTAAGTTGTTGGTGCAATTCTGTATAATTGTAACTTCTTGAGTTATCTATATACCATATTAAACCTGTGATATTATCTTTAACAACAGCTTTTCTATCTTCAGGATCCTTTTCAAGAGCAAATTCTTCTGAATTTCTTTCACTAAAATTAATTGCTTGAATAGGATATAAGTTAAAATCATAGTCCCATGTTTTACATTGATTTTGAAGATTACACAGCGTGATTTCAAAGTTATAAGTATTTTCATTTTTATACTGATTACTTAAAGTCATTGCTCTTGCATCATAATTAAAATCAATCGTCTTATTTGCTAGCTCTTTCGCATTGATAATAGTATTGCCGTTATCAAAAGGTATATTATCTCCTCTGTGTTTTACAATAGGAGAATCACCTTCCTTCAAAGAAACAGTACTAATTATAAAAGAGTAATTTTTTATATGATTCTGTCCATCAAATAACTCACTAAAATCATAACCATCTCCCTGTATCAATGGCTTATTGCTCATATTTTCAAGAGCACTATCGGATAACTGTGGCTGCTGTATCGTATTATTAATTTCTATTTTAAGATTGCTTGTAGTTGAGGTGTTAATTTGATCAGCTGTATCTGTTACACCCAAGGTTATATCGTGTTTTTTATCAGGATTCTGGGCATCATAATAAGGAAGTTGTACTTGAATTTCACAGATGGAATTATTAGAGCCAATAGAATTATCAATAACAATCCAATCTGTTGGGAAAGTCCATTCACATGTATTAATACTTCTCCCGCCAAAAACTTTCATGTTTGCACTAAACGTCACTGTTTCCCCCCTGTTAAAATAGGAGTGATAATCAAATCAATTTGAGGAGGCCGAGCGCTAACAGTTATAATTTTTGACCCAGGTTGTGTTTTCACACCGCCATTATCAGTAATAACCACCGTAAATGACCCCGTAGCACCTTGAGACCACGTAGGAGCTTTAACAGTAATCTTTTTATCAGTCGTAGAACCAGAGTCTAAATCCCAACCCGTGGGAATCGTCCATTGATAAGAATCTGCCTCACGATCCGGAGAGTTTTCAGGTGCGTTATAGATTGCTTCTAATGTTATCTTCTCATTTTCAGTCACATTAGTGTTGCCTGAAATTGAAGCAGTACCTTTTGATTTTTCATCTACATTAACGTTAACTAAAGCTTTTACCGTTTGCGTAGCTCCTGAAGAAGAAGCCTTAAGAGATATTTGGTACTCATTATTTCCATTAGGCTCAAAATAAGGTGACTTTCCGCTAAAGGTACTAGAACTATTTATACGTGATTCTGTGTCTGGTAAATCACTACTCCAAGAATAGCTAATGTTTTCCTCATTGCCATACACTTTGGCTGATATGCTAAACTTCTCACTTTCAGTGACACTAATTTTTTGCGGTATGCTGACAAAAAAACTATTATCTGAAACGTGTTCTGTGCTTTGAATGCTGAGTTTATTAACTAAGGTTTCTGTTTTTAATACATTTTCATTGTCAATATTATCGCTATTATCCAACCATCTACTGACATAATAATTTTCTGCTTGATCGTGATTAGTTATAGAATTTTCAGGATTATCTTCGCTTTGAGCATAACTAAAATAAACAGCATCCTTAGCGCCCACAAATGATCTAATATAAGTAGTTTCTCTTGCCTCTAATACTTGCCCATCATCAGATGCTTTTAATCGTGCAAGCAAGTAGTTGTTATTCCCTCTTGACGTACCATATAAAGCACCATCTTGACTATTCTCAAGTCTGCTAATATAAGCATTTCGTGTTGAAAAATTGCTATCATTAAAAGGAATTTTTTTAGCCATTGAGTTTTCTTGGAACGGATATTCAGTTGTGTATAAACCGTTAATTCCCTTCATTAAGGTTGCCAAATAGTAATTACTATCTATTAATGCCGCATCAAATAAAACGCTTTCATCAAGATTATCTAAAAAAGGTATAAAACCATAAATCAACTGAGAATCATCAATGTTAGTACGATATACCAAAATATTGGTCGAGGCTCCTTTATCAAATGATAAGTTACTACCCAACAAATGAATGTCATTGCCAATCAATCTCATTCTATTGACTGAGCCACTAAATGTTTTAATCTTAGCTAGTCGTTTTGTATCTAAATTAATTTTATAGAATGAATTTTCATTGCTAATAGGATTAAAAGATAAAACAAATAGCTCTCTATCTTTAATTAATATATCTTCTATATAATCATTACTGGGCAAATAAATAAAAGGTAGCGGCGTATTTACTTTAGCTGATTCAAGTTTGTGAATAAGACTTTTAATGTTTGATGCAATATAAAAATCACCTTTATAATCACTGGCAATAGCCGTTACTTCCGAAATTCCTGAATTCTCTTGGCTCAAATCTGCAGTTACTGCAGATCTCAATGGCTCACTTTGGCTTGTTGAATTGTTGATGCGCTTGATGATATGTTTACTATCAATAAAATAAATATCTTCTGATGTTAGAAGGTGATAATCTCCTTGAGTTATGATGTTATCGAGGTTGACTGTATCTGATCCTTCTCTTGCATTTTCGCCATTAGCTACAGATATAAGCTTATAACTGACCTTTGAGTCTTTTAAGATATCTTCTTTCTCTAAAATAATCTCGCATGATGCATTATTCAATGGAGCACTATATTGAGAACCATTATTTGATAAATGCTGACATAGATTTATATTCTTGTTTTGCAGACTTCTTATATTGCTACTGTCAGCAACTACCGGTTTTATATTCTCAAAACCTAAAACTAACTCAGATTTTTGAGTATTATTAAAAACATCTAACAAATAATATTTCTCATCTAGCCTCTTAGGTTTGCTCACAAAGGCATTATGTATAGCTTTAGACGCTTTTATTTCAAAAGATTGATCTGCTGCTAGATTACTTGCCCCTTTTTTAATAGTAAACTGAGGGAATGCGTTAATGGTTTCACCACTTAATGAGTCAAGTTTCAGATAAAGTAGGCAAGTTTCTTGGCTATTTAATCCTTGAAAAGTTATATTTTTATTGTAATTCTCTATGATGCAGGTCGGTGAATTAGTATTAAACATTTTATACTCATTTGGTGATGCTAATATTAACCCACTTAGTTCAAGATAACTATCACTCACACTCCAATCAAATTGAGAGCTATTTTTTATTTCAATTTTATAAATTTCATCTTCTGAGTTTGTATTCGAATTGCTTCTTGAGGCATTATTTAAAATGACATTCTCAGAACTGATATCAAGCTGAATAGGCGCTACTTCTATATGACTTACTAAGGTGATGTTTTTGCTATTTTCAAAGTTACTTTCATCAGTCAACTCTAAAGTCACTTCAAGTTTTTTACGACCATGCGCTGATTGAGTTGCACTATTAATTTTAAATTCATACACAGAATCTACGTGCAAATAATCTTCAGTAGTAGGAAAACTATCTATATCCAAAGACATTTCACTTTTATTTATTAATTCACTACCATTATTATCTTTCAATTTGGCACTAACAAACTTTACATTGGGTCGATATACTCTCAAATTGATCGTATTATTTTCATTAAATTCTTGTATATATAGATTATCAATATGAGCAATAGCTAAACTATCATCTAAAACATAAAATTCTAACTCCGTTCCTATGTTTGAAGAAGATAATTTACCTTTAGTATAATCATGGGATCTTAGAGAATTTTTTACTTTATCTGACATGTTGGCGCTTATAGCAATAGTCTCCCCTGCTTCAATCACCCTCAAGCTGTGCGTGTTATTATTGCCAAGACTAAATTTAACATTATTCAATGCATAAGATAGAGGGTTGTGAATACTTATATCTTTTGTGTTAGACATATAAATATTGCTATCTAAAGGCTCTAATGAATTCAAGAGTGGTGCTTGGAGCAATTTAGGTGAGTACTTATCAACAACTGTTATTTTTTTAGTGTAATCAATTGATTGTCCATTCTCTAACGTAATATTGATATGAATATCTCTTTCACCTAATTGCTGCGTGTCATCAAACAAAAGAGGAATTGTACAAGAATATTGAAACTCATTATATGAATTATCTGAAGATATACATAAGTTAGGCGCTAAGTGCTCCTTATCCAATTTCGCTCCCTGTATGCTAATCTCTTGGATTTTAAGCACTTGCTGATCAGTTGAACCTACTTTCAGTTCACTATTTTGGTTTAGCACCTCAAAATTAACATCACCTACCCCAGTTTTGCCCTGCGCAATATAGTCTGGAATTTTGGTGGTCATTTTTTCTGATACACTTAAGTGAAGGGCAGCAGCACTTCCTGAGCCGCTGTCTCCATCACTTCCGCCTCCCCCGCAAGCAACTAACAAACCGCTAAACATTAGCGTATAAAATAATTTCACCTTATTTATACATCTTTTCATAACTCACCTTGTTTCGTTTTTAAATATAAATCTTGAATATTGAGGCCTTTATTTATGCTATAAATAGCTGTATCGAAGCCTGATATACTAAAATTATTAAATGCAACTCGTTCATAAAAATAATGAACTGTTGTATTAACTATAGATATATTTTTAATGGATTTAATAATTTTTCGAATGAACGAAGGTATATCAAACTTATTGGAAATAAAGTGGTTATACTTAGACATGCTGACTATTACTGTCAGGTTATTTAACCATTTGCAGCGTTGTATAAATAAAGGAAGTAGGAATATGTATAATAAAATTAATAATGACGTAAAACTGAATTGAGCAATAGCTTCCTGTAGATAAGGTAGCGCTTTATTGCTATAGATAAATTCGCGTTTATTAAAGAAATTAAAATTGGAAAAATAAGAAAACACAGAGGATGATATAATTAAAGATAACAAATCACTATCAGGCACAACAACAGCAAAGTAATTAGCATCTTCGTGTTCTAATAGCGCACTATTTTGGCGTTTAGTCAGCTGACTCACAAACAAATAATGCGCATATTTCAAGTAACCTGAATATCCAGAGTTAAAAGCACCATCGCCAAAGCCTTCCTCAGCCAACACCTCTATAAGCATTTCTTCGTTACCTTGAAAGCTCTGACCTTCATGATATAAAAAATCAGTAGATAAAATTTCCATGCGCGATAGAACAGTAGCTTTTCCCAAGCTTAAATGATATGCAATATCTTTAATATATAATGATTGCTGATGCATGGAAATATTATTAAATTCATCATTAAAAAGCAAATATTGCCAACTTGTATTATCCAACCGTTCCAGTTGCAACTGCGTCTTAAATAGATCATATTTCTCTTTACTATTCCCGACAGTAAAAGTACTTAGCACAAAAGCAAGCAATCACGGCTGTCCCATCTAAAAACCTTGAGCCAAAATAGTGCTTAAAGTCTGATTTCCCCAGGCTGCTTTCTTACGC
>NZ_JBQAJM010000051.1:0-7128 GCF_052030685.1 Cysteiniphilum sp. 19S12-1 | reverse complement strand
CAGTTTTATTTATTTCACTCATAATCTGTGGTCGTATTTCTTAAATTCAAACATCAAAAGTGCGTAACTTCAGTTATAAGCAATTACTAAAGTATCTTCAAGAATATTATCACCAATAAAACTATCTAAATTATTCAAAATGCCAATCACTAAATCGGCATGGCTAAAGTCAAAGTTTTGTTGTATTTGGTATAGCACGGGGAATGTGCGAACATTAATAATATGGTTAGGATTGCTTTGGCTTATTTGCTGCAAGATGGGGCGTAGTGCTAAATAAGAGAAATGCTCAGAGACATAGAGGTTAAATGTTGATGCATTTTTGGCAGGTGAGAACGCCTCGGAAGGAAGCAAGTAATCAATGTCATCTAGAATATTTTGCAGTGGCGTGATTAGCGATTTTGCTTTGTTGGTTAATACCATTTGGTTACCGTCACGGATCAAGAGCTCATCCTTAAATCTATCGCGCATTTTACCTAAGCGAATGGTTACCGCCGGTTGCGATAAATTCATTACGTTAGCAACACGACTAATGCTTTGCTCAGAAAGCAATAGCTGTAATAATTGTAAATCATAAATATCCATGCTTTACCTCATCATTTAATTAACCAATTTTAGATTAAGCGACTGCGCTAGTCTTTGTAGTTCAGACCTACATAAATTACGTAACCATTTATTTTTAGCATCAAATTTCAACCTCTCAGGATAGTGAATATTGCAAGCCATCGGGGGGATATCAATTGGTAATGGGTATGTTTTTAAGTTATAGGTTTCAGCAAGACTTTTGACTGAAGTCATCACAAATTTGTCTTCAAGTAATGAGGTGGCAAGCGTTAAACTCAACACCCGCATTTTTACATTGCGTAGATCATTTGCCCCTAAGATAGGTAAGTAATGATTTGCCTCAACTGTATTGATCACAATATGCGGCAACTGATAATATTCATCGAGGGTGAGCTCTTTTGATGTATCAATTGGGTAGCGATCGTACAATAGGCAAAGTGGATCATAGTGCGAAACTTCAGCATCAAATTCGCCAAGATTACTCTCGTTAACTGCGCCAATGATAACCTCAGCATTGCTAAAATCATGTATTCCATCAAGGTTATATAGTGGCGGAAATATATGCAGATGTATTTCATGCTCCGGATTAAAACTATGTATTTTGTCAAATAATGCTTTTAACATTAAATGTTCACAATATTCATTCATATGGATATTGATAATGCTGGCATCTGTTTTAGGGTCAAAGTGAGGGTGTGGGAATAATTCATTAATTTGCTCAAGCAAACGTTTTAAAGGCTGAATCATGGTGGTTGCTTTTTCGGTTAAGCGCATTGAATTGCCGTGACGTATGAGTAATTCATCATTAAATCGTTTACGCATTTTGCCAAGGCGAATCGTGGCTGCCGGTTGTGATAAGTTCATTCTTTCAGCCGCATAAGTAATATTTCGCTCAGTCAGTAGTATATAAAGTAGCTGTAAGTCACTGATGTCCATCTATCACTCCAAGTCATCCGTTTGTCTTAAGCCTAGATGGAAAAAGTGGAAAAAGCAAAGTGAGAAGTTTTATACCTATCGTAAATTATTGTGCAGTGTTTTTGTTACGAAGTAGTTTATGAAAATTTTGCTAAGCCAGATTGAAGGGGTGCTACGCGGGGCTATTATCAAAATCCGGCAAATAAATTAAGATGAGTTGCAATGCAATACTTTTTAGAAAGGAATGGTGACTGAATTAACGATAACAAGACGTAGAATGCCATACTTTTGTTGAATTATATTGCCTATCTTGTAAGCATGTATATATTGCGTGCCGCGTGGCATATTGCTTATCCACGTTATTGGTGATTTTCCCATACGGTCGTAGTTGTAGTCAGGTTGAGAAAGTTTCCCACCTCGTCCAGTTGTTTCTAATTCGGATGTTGTAATTTTCTCTCCATCTCTATACATGTATAAGGAGACAGCTCCAGAGCCTACCCAATAACCGGTAAAACTTGACCTTGCCTGAAGCTCAAACCCCGTGAGACATTCCCCTTTCTTGTAATCATCAAATTCGCACTTGGTTGTATACTCCATGGTTTCACCACTAGGACTGGGAATATACGGGATTGATGATGTGTCATTTAGTTTGGGGTCTTCTATTCGATTTTTGATTGTATTTGGATCGCTATCATAATCCAGAGGTTTATCAATTTTAAAGCTAATCTCAATATAGACATTTTGGTCTGTTGTATTATCAATAGATATTGGGAACGTCAATGAATTAGCATAGCTGATACTCATTGTTATTGTGAATGTGCCTAAAAGTATGGAGATCTTTCTTAAGCATCTATTTCGTGTGAAACTCATACGGGTACTCCTTTTGTTGTTGTCAAACTATTTATGGTCTAGAGTATAGGTTGATATTTAAAATTTGCTGTTGTTTGATCAAAAAGTTGTTAGCTGTGATAATTCAATGCAGGATAAACATGATAAAAGTGATTAAATCTAAAGAAATTTAAGGCGCTTAGAGCAACATATGGAAGATAAATGAGGTAAAGAAAAATTCATTTGCTATAGTCATACAGGTAAGTGAATTTAAACTAGGATGATCATAAACATGGAAAAATTTAAACCCAAAATTTTATCAGAGTTAAGAAATAATACCGGTATTTGGAAGAATAGCTTACAAGATTGGTCATGGCAGGCGAGTTCTCCTAACCGTTTGGACTGTGAGAATTTTTATCAAGCATCCATTAATAAACTGCCAAATCATAAAAGACTTGTAAATAATTGTAAATGCGATGTACTGGTGATTGGTGCTGGATTATTAGGAAGTTCAGCAGCAATGCACCTTGCCGAATCTGGCGTTGATGTAATATTGATTGATCAAGATCAGATTGGGGTTAACGCATCTGGCAGAAATGGTGGGCAATTAACACCTGGACTTGCGCGTTGGGAAGCTTGTAACATGCTTCAAGAGTTTTCTTTAGATGAAGCAAAACGTTTGTGGCATTTTACCGCACGTGAATCATTTGATACGATTAAAGAGATTATTCAGAAGTATGATCTTGAGGTTGATTATGTCCAAGGGCATTTAACCGCTGCGATTCATCAAGGGCATATGGATGCATTAAAAACAGCGATGAAATCACGCGCAAAGCTTGGGGATAATAGCGCTAAAATCATCTCACAACAAAATCTTAAGAAGCATGTTGATTCTGATTTATATTATGGCGGTTTATTGGATTGTATCGGTGGACATATTCACCCATTGGCATTAAATCTTGGTTTGGTATATGCATTATTGAAACATGGCGGTAAGGTTTATGAAAACACCAAAGCGCTTAATATCGATCAAATAAAAGGAAAGGTTGTCGTTGAAACCGAAGGTGGAAAAATCACTGCAAATAAGGTGGTTATCGCAACGCATGTTTCCACTTTTGAGATATTAAAACAAGAGGGGCGAGCGGCGATTCCATTTTATAGTTATGTGTCTGTGACTGAACCTTTACCAATTGCCGTTGAAAAACTGATACCATCAAATGTTGCCGTGTATGATACTTCTTTACAAATAGACTATTTTCGTCAAGTGCGTGGAAATAGAGTGCTATTCGGTGGTAGTGGTAGTGGCTCACGTTGGGCGCTAGATAAGGCATTAGATTATCTACAACAACGCGTTACAACTGTCTTTCCTCAGCTAGGTGATGTGAAACTCGATTATTGTTGGAGCGGAACCACTGACCTTACAGTCAAAGGACCTACTGCGGCATATAATATCAGTGATAAGATATATAGTGTATTTGGTTGGAGTGGTCATGGTGTTGCACAAACCGTACGTATTGGCAAAGCGATTTGTGACAAAATCACCAATCAAAATGATGATTTTGATATGTTATGCAAAGTGCCTAACATTAATTTACCCATGGCAAGAATGCTCGCACCTGCAATTATTCCTGCCATGACGGCAATCCTAGAGGTGCAGTCTAAGCTATTTCCTGATAAGTTAATTTCATTTTAAGGGTTTATATAAGGCTGTGATTTATCATGTGATAATTTAAAAGGGGAAGTCTTGATAACAAGGAATATTCATAGCAATTTGAAAAGCATCTAATATTTATTAATGCTTTAATGCGATAGTTGTAAATAATAGATTAGCAAGGAGTAGAAAATGACATTTAAATTAACCAAAATAGTCAGCTTTTTGAGTGTATTACTACTTTCAGAAGCAGGTTTTTCGGAGGATATTAAAATTGTATTTCCAAAGGCGCTTGAAAACACAAATCTGACAGCGGTATTGCAAAACAATAATACGCAAGAGAAGCAGAAATTAACGGTAACTAAGTGTATAGAGAATACCTGTGAGATTAATGTGATAAATGTGCAAAGCATAAAAGATAATCATATATTGTTGAAAAAGGATAATAAGGTTGTTGCTGTTATTCCCTATGGTAAAGCGTTTTATGGACAGAGGTTTTTCTTTTCATCTTCTTATGAAATAGGGAGATTTCTACTTGATAGAGTAAATCGACATGGATATACCTTGAATACAGTTGAGCGTTTGTTGGGTGTTTCTTCAAGTAGTGAGGTGTATGAGGCGTTAGCTGTTGTCTACCAATCATCAGGCTATGAAATAAATACATTTCTTAGTAATTTATCTAATCAAGCTTTAGTTGAACGTCTGAAAAACAGTTATGGAAAACATTTATTATCCAGTCCTTATTATGATTACACTTATCCAATTTCTAGACAGAAGCATCGTGCAATGGCGCCATTAAGAAGTAGTGCAGATACAGCAAGTATTATTGAGCAATCTTTAGATATTGCATCTAATATTCCATTTGTCAATAAAGTCGCAGGGCCTGCATTAATGATTTTTAGCTTTTTAGATTCAATTTTTGGCTTTACAAACAGCTATACGTTAGAAGATGTTATGCAAAAGCTTGATGAAATACAGGTTGATATTAGAAATCTCGGTGAAAAGTTGACTGAGTTAAGAACAATATTAAATGATAATGCAATTAGAGAGAGTATCCAAAGGGTGGAGAGTAGTACAAATGAAATTAATACTTCTTATAATCAAGTGATTAACATTTTAGGAGAACATGGTAGTGATGTTGATGCCTACCTTGCCAAAGGCAGTGTATGGGGAGGAGGCAATAGTAAAAATCGCGGCTAGAAAGATTGACTAAAGTCCTCAACAATATCACTTTGCGGAAAGTTACTGCTGAAGCTAAGACCTTAATGGAAATGTCAGATTATTCAATATACGCATCCTTGATCACACGCGCCCAAAATTATACTAAAGATCAAGTAAACAATGCGAGCAATACAAGTAACCAGAAAGATTTTGTTAATATTTACGCGGCATATAATAGTATGCTTGCTAGTCAGTATACCCGAGTGCTAGAGACAATCATTAAATCATTATATTTAGAATTGACTGCTTTGAATTTGCACTACAATCACGGTGCAACAATATCGTCTGCTTTTAATTATCAAAATACACCAAATAATTTTCAAGCAAGAGCTAAGTTTATTGAAACGAGATTTAATGAAGTCATTAATGATTTTACGAGTAGAACAAATAGGGCGCTGATTGATAACGATTTCCATTTTAATCGTCAAAACAAAATATTAAAATTTGCAGGGCTTACGCATCAACATTCTTGGGGAAAACCAACTTACAACCCTGTTGTCTATGCAGATTATAACTTCAACGTAGTTTATGATGCTCATACTAGAAAAGTAGGCATTCTTTCAAACGTTGGCGATGAAAAAAACACTTTTACAGTTAAGAGGTGCAGTTCAGTAGGTGGCTTAACGCCAGGGTTTACCTGTAAGTATGAAAATTTTCAATGTGATAGCCGAATAGAGTCTGAATATGATTATAACCAATTGCCATTCGGCGTTAATTTAGTTAAGGCGTATAATGAGTATCAAAGTGGTTTATTACAAGTAACTGTCACTACTAATAACTGCCCAGAAGTCGTATTAAGTTCAGATCAACTCCAAAGGATTAAAGAGCGCGTGGAAGCAATTCAGGCAAATTAGTAAACCCAAAAAAGTACTTTTTAAATTGCTACTGCCATAAAATATAAGTCATTGGATTATCTGGGCATTCACTGAGTCCGCATTCGACAAAAGTTGAAATTAGATTTGTAGCAATGATAAAGACCAATAGTGCAAAGACAATGTGAGTAAATATTTTTATTTTCTTACCTTTAGCTTCTGAGATTTCATCTTTGTTTGCTTTAATTTCATATTGTGATGATAGTCCAAGTGCAATAGCAATATAAATTATAGCAATAATGCACAGTACAAATACCCATGTATACATATGTAAGCCTAAAATTGCTGAGCCGTAACCGTGAGGGTCATTAATGTGAAGTGCGATCTGGCGCATAGCAACAAATGAAGTCAAAACTGCCGAGAGTAATGATAGGCTATAATGTGCTGGACGCACGTGATATCTGATGTTCAACAAAAAACCAAAGGCAATGCCTAGTAGCCCAAGGCGTTGCAGTAAACATAATGGGCAGGGAAGTTCGCCTAAAATAAATTGGAAAGAAAAAGCCATCACGATGACAAGGATGATAGCGAGTATTTCAATGGCGTTTAGGCACTTTACGAAGTTATTTATTTTTGATCGTTGCATATTGAAGCTCCTTTTACCATTAAAAATATAAACCAAGATGGTCTGTGGCGTGATGTAAAAACACAAGTCCCATTGCGATGAGAAAAACGCAAAAGAATATGATCCCCATTGTGCGATGCACCCATGCGCTAATGACACTTATTAGTAGTAGGAAAAAAACGATTAATATTCCAGGCATATGATTACTCCATTAATTTTTGTGATATCCAGAGCCAGTATAGTGCAAAATCATATATTGTGTGAATGAAGAAAAGGCGCAAGTTACAATTTATAATTCAACGTATTAGAAAGGTGGTTTTGATCATAAAAAAAACAACTCAAAATAAACTTTAAAAAACTTTAAAAAACAGCTTGCTAACCAAAAAAAAATCTGTAGAATTGACGCTTGTTCTTAAAGCGAGAATGTTCGCAAGAAACGCCTTGGTAGCAAGGTTTGAGAGATGTTTAAAGAGATATAAAATGTAGATACTTAAATACTTTGAGCAAAAATTTTT
>NZ_JBQAJM010000050.1:0-7982 GCF_052030685.1 Cysteiniphilum sp. 19S12-1 | reverse complement strand
AATGAAATGAGTAGGCTATGGTAGCAAGTCTTTATTTTAAAGGCATTAAGAAAAATTAATAACTTGCAATGAGTTGTACAGATAACACAAGGGATAAAAGCACTTTTATGGATGTGCGATTAGAGGCAAATAAATTGGTTTCTGCCAAGAAAATCAAAAAAGCAACTCACTACATGCGTGATAAAAACAATCACCGTAATAAAATCATATGGAGATTGTTGGGAGAGGATCAGGCAAAATTCAAGAAAAATCTACGCCTGATTTTCAGAGAACTCAACTTTACATCTACTGATCTGGAATTCAATAAAGTTATTGATTTTTTAAAAAAACAACTAAAATATCCTGATATCAAAGGTGTTGTCTATACTAATGCACCAAAAAAAGCCATTCCAAAAAATTTATATCCAGCTATTGTTGGCTCGGATAAATCAGAATCTATTGAGCGTGGTACATTTGAGTTTTTTGTGTATTATCAACTGAGTCAACACTTAAACTCAGGTGTTGCAAGTTTATCTGATAGTGTTGGGTTTAAGAATTTTGATGATGACTTGGTTTCTCAGAAAGTTGCCGACTCACAGGATTTTACCAAGCTAGGCATGCCTATTCTTGATCTACCAATAAAACAGCATTTGAATCAATTAAAAGATGAGCTTGAAAGTAATCTTCATTCTATTCACCAGAACATCAGCCTTAAGATTAATGATGCTATTAACATTAAAGATTGGGATAAAAGAGAATGGACATTGCCATACCGCAAACAAGATATTGATGTAAACCATCGCTTTTTTGAGAAGTTGCCACACATTAATATTGTTGATGTAATGCATTTTGTTCATGAGCAAACAAGTGTACTATCAGCTTTTAGTCATATATTACCAAAGAATACTAGAAAAATTTTGGATAATGATGTTCTAAGTGCTGCAATTTTAGGAAAGGCAACTAATCATGGTAATTACAGAATGGCTCAGATATCCAATATTTCTCTTGGTCAGTTAAGGGAATATAGTAACAGTTTTCTAACACTAGAAAATATTTCTTTAGCTTGTAACTTATTAGTCAATGAAATCAAGAAACTAAAAATATTTGAATATCATGATATTAATGACATTCTTCACGGTGGCATTGATGGTCAAAAATTTAAAACAAAACGTAATTGCTTAAAAGCACGACCATCATCAAAGTATTTCCATTTTGGCAAAGGTGTTTCATCAGCAACACTCTTAGTTAATCATGTTCCTGCTAATGCACGATTATTTGGTGCAAATGAGCATGAAAGCAGATTCATTTTTGACTTGGTTTACAATAATGAAACAGAAATACAGCCTAAAATCATATCAACTGATAGTGCTGGTAGTAATTATGTGAATTTTGCATTATTACATTTAATTGAACGCCAATTTGCGCCATGCTTTAAAACCATTAGCAATAAAGAAAATATGCTTGTTGGCTTTAATAAACCAGCCTACTATAAAGAATATTTCATTCGTCCATCCCGACAAGCCAAAGAGCAGTTGATTATCAAAGAGTGGTCAAACATTAAAAGGGTTATGGCATCTTTGGTGCTTAAAAAATCTACTCAAAGTGTGCTAATAAGAAAATTATGCTCTCAGACTGATAAGAATCAAATAAAAGAGGCTATTTGGGCTTATGATAGTATCATCAGGAGTAATTATCTATTACGCTATTTGGATGATGAGAACTTACGACAATCTGTCAGAACAGCTCTAAACCGTAATGAAGCTTACCATAGTTTAAAGCGCACTATTGCAGAAATTAATTCCGAAGGAATATCAGGTTCTGATGATGATGACTTAGTAATTAATGATGAATGTACAAGGCTACTATCTTTATTTGTTATTTTTTATAATGCTTACTTATTATCAGAGGCCGCCAAAATAAAAGAAAAATACGGTTCTAAGGAAGAAATAGAGGCATTTAAACATATTTCATTAGTTGCATGGATTCATATTAACTTTTATGGCAATTATAACTTTGACAGTAAGCTATCAATAGAGTTAGTCCAACAAATGCTAAACAGCATCATATTTGAACCAGATTTACTGACTAATAAATAGACGAATGGACCAAAGTCGTGCCAGAGCAACAGAACCCCTTAATGTAACTTTTTGGCTCAGAAAAATTAGCGTTCGATCGTTGCATAACCAAGCTTCTGGCGTATCCATATTGTTGTTTTTTTTGTAGTACATGCCATTTTTTTGGGCATAGGCTGCAATTGCCTCTTCAATATAAGATGACGTGCCATAGCGTCGATCACAACACGTTACGCCGCTATCGACTTTCCAGGTGATTGCTCGTCCTACCAACTGACCCTCTTTATCTTTGGCAACAAGACAACCAATGGCAGGCTCGTTGTCATAGATTTCAAACCAGTCTTTATTACAGCCTTGCATACACGAGGATCCCAGTGAGCCACCCTCAGGTTTTGGCAAAGCATAAATTGCTGAAATGCCTTCATTGATGTGGCTTATTGAGATATTCGGTGTATTGAAATGCTGCTCAAGCTTAACAATCAGGCTTTCAGGTATTATTACGCCTGTTGCAGATAAAGCTTTTCTAACCGTTGTTTGTACCGCAAAACTGCTCCTTAACTCCTTAGAGCCCACATTATATGGCAATAGCAACTCCAAAAAGATGGGCAGGTCATTAGACAACGTTGATGGGAGACTAAATCGATTCAATCGAGCAATTGGAATATAGGATAACTTGCTCTGATCAATGTTTAGTCCTAAAAAAGCACCTTTACGATCACTAGGCTTTCTATCATCAAAAGCAATATCACCGCTCAAAAACTCTGGGCAAAGATTGGCTAAAAGCTCGTGAAACTCACTGGATACTGCATTAATTATCTCAGGTAATTTCGGTGGTTTATGATCTGTATTTTGTGACATGGTATTCTCCTTATGTCATAAAACAGGGAGAATACCCCCTACAGGGAATGTTCTCCCTGTAGGGTTATCACGTCAATAAGACGCATTTATGTCACATCGCATAATAAAAGTATTGCAAATAAATCATATCGCCATATAATTAACTTACATTCTCCTTATGGATGTGGGTTTACAAAGCAGTTGAGCCGCTAAACAAAACTGCTTTGTGATACTTCTTACTTTATTTCCGTATCATCTTCATCTTCTTTAATGAACTTCGCCACAAAGTGGCTAACTTCATTAATTTCAGATAAAGGCTTTGGCTTCCAATTAAGATCAATGAGAAGACCTGAGATTTCTCTGAGCTCGTCAATGCTAAAATAGCCAAGCTCAGTCTCGTGACCTGAGACAAGTGCGAATACTTGTAACTGATCATCACAGATATCTTTTTCGATCACATACCAATGCCATCCATTCGGATGATAATAGTGCAACCAGGCAACTTTATCAGGTATCTTTTGACTTTCCGTTTGGTAGGTCTCTGGACATCTTTCTAACGCTTCTTTTAAGTGATCAAGTTGAGGTTGATACTTGACGATATTATCGTAGATAAGCGTTGCTGCCTGATATTTGGGAATAAAATAAAAAGCTTTGTTTTTATTGATTGTCATTTTGTCATCTCCTTAAGGTTGGGTTTACTATGCTTTTAACCCTTTAAGGGGATGACAATCCCTTGAGGGATTAACATCCCTCAAGGGTTATTATTTATTAAAACATCTACGCAATCAGATACATAATCTTCTCAAATACGGTGTAATTGAGATGGGCTGAGTTTTGACATTCAGCATTTTTTCATAGGTATTTGGTTGCGTTGGTTCGTCATTCTTTATTTTTTTATTTTTTTTTACTTCTGCATGATCGGACAACAAAATCTTTGATGTACGTAATGCTAATGATTGACCTTGATGTTTATGTTTCATTGTATTTCTCCTTATAGTTTGGACTAACGGGAGACATACAATGCCCATCATGGAGTTGCTAGTCTCCCTGATGGGTTGGTTTATAGAATTATTTAACAGCTAGAGAAGTATTAGCGACATAGCTTGATATAAATTCAATAGAATCGTTATCAATTTTAAAAAGCGCATGATAAATATCATCAATCGTGTCCATTTGATCTAGTGTTCTAATCTCACTATTGATGTATTTATGAAGCGTGCTTGAAAGTGTTTCTGTTGCGTGATCCTTATTTGCTGTAGTGACAATCTTTTGCCATCCTATTTCGGCTGTAAGAACCAGCTTGTTGATAATCTTAACACTTACCGCATCGCATAACGCTATAGCAGAGATACAATAAGCATAGTTTTCCAATGTCATCTCGCTTTTTTTACATAGGTCGAGCACTAATTTAAATGAACTCCGAATAAGGATTTCAAGTTGCTTAGTGACATAATCAATATCATCTAAATTATCTAGTCTGTTAATTCCTGTATTTTGCATGGTATTCTCCTTATGGTAAAAATTTAAAAATTACGATGTGGGAGAATAACAATGCTCCCAAGGGAGTAATGCTTCTCCCAAGGGATGGTTATTGTGTGATTAAAGATGTGCTTGCAGTATGATCGCAGCGGCAATAGATAGACCTGCAATTAAAATAGAAACGATGACATTTCTATTTTCTCTGGTGAGTCTTTTTTCCATGGCAACACTGTTATCGGTCATACGCTTTTCAACTGCATGGTTAAATACTGTCATCCGTTTTTCAACAGATTCCAAATGTTTATCATGCTGTTTGAGCACTTCTTTCATTGCGTCAGTTAACATAGAATCGACCTCATGTTTAGCATAAACATTTTCAATCTTTACATTGGCGATAATATCAACTAACTGTCGCGATTTCTCGTGTGGTAGGTCAATATGTATCAACGCTTCATATAAAGATAGTCTATCATATTTAAGTTGCATACGTTCTCCTTTTGCTTCTTTTGTTATGGATTAGACAAAAGCCAGAGAACATTTGCCCAGCGGACAAAAGCCCGCTGGCTAATACAATGATCACACAATAATTAATGTGTGACATTCAATTGTTAAACATCACGACTATACCTAAGCAGGGTATAGGCATCATCAATAGCACTTTATAGTTACTCCAGTTATTTACGCTGACTCTTCACTACAAAACACATAAGCTACTCAAGCAATGCAAGGTCTTCACTTATATGATTTACTACCGTTATTTTCAAAGACTTAAGTTATGATGCATACTGTATATTCGTTAACCTCATATACAACACCTTAAATCTTCCCCTTTATACATACGATTACTTGAGTTCATCGCAGCTACAACCAAAGCTTTTCATGTATAAGTGGATTAATATATGGTTGTCATCAACCTGATCATAGCAAATCAAACCGATCGGAGTGAAGAGGCAAAAGCCAAAAAAATGAAAGTTTTTATTCGCTGCAATTTGCCTTTTCATTTCTTAGATTGCTAATGGATGCTAATGGCACATCCATTACTTTAGCAATGACAGATAATGGTACGCCAATTTTTGACATTGCTATTGCTTCCTGTAATTTCTGTTCATCAGTTAGTTCATGATTTGCATCCATTGCATTGCTCCTTGTTTTAGGTTTAATTTAAACTCAAAAAATCATGTTATCGTATTGGCTCCCAGCGTTCTACTTTAAGTTCAATATCTTTATGGTAACCGAACTCAGTTTTAAGCTCTTCTATCCAATCTACAATAGCTTCATGCAAATCCATGGTTTCTTTGGCTTCAGCAAGATTACTTAATCCTACTTTGATGGCGCAACGCTCAATATAAATATTGGCATCATTTGGTTTTGAGAATTTGCAGTTGAGATGACACAACCAGGCTTTAATTTTTCCTGACTTGTTACGCGTCTTTGCTTTCTTCTTGGTTGCCAACAATATTAACCTAATTAATCTACAAAGCTATATTATATATGAGTTTATCTGAAATGAGTATGCTTAATCATTTTTGGCAAAAGATCATTGATGGTTGACACAATGATTTCCTGTTTTGTGACCACGATCATGGTTAAAAAAATGGGAATTTAGTGTTGTGTATTATTGTCTATTTCTTTTCGTAGATTTAGTAAAGAATCAAGATCAAGACCAGTTGCTTTTGCTATTTGCTCCACAGATAAGTTCATAGCAAACAAGTTTCTTGCAATATCTTGTTTACCTTTTAATTCGCCTCGCTCTACGAGTTGTTGCGCTGCTGTCATGACGAAAATTTCCTCTTCATTTAAAGTTTCTTTATACTCTTTAATCATAGTGTCTGCTGATGTTTCCCATGATCGCAATGCATACATCCACCAGTCACGCCTTAATTCAATTTTAGTGCATTTTTGCAATCCATGCATTAAGTTTTTGATGACATTATCATCAACCTGTTCATCAAAGGTATGCTTTAAAGCAATTTCAAGACCAGATATCTCACCATGGTCCAGCAGTTCTTCATCAGCTGATTGCCGGTAATCAATCAAAATTGGCTTTAGAAAATACTCTTGCGCTAATTCCTGGTGCTCAAAATTTTCAATAATATCAGTTGGATAAGGGTATGGTGAAGGTTTGCCATGATATGCAAGAAAACTTACAACTAAAGGGTATTTGCCTGGTTTTTCAGTCTCAACAAAATCTTTAAGTGCTGATATATCATATAATGCATTACGCAAAGGATAATGCTTATCTGGTGTGCTTTGATGCTCACTATGGGCAATCAATAATACTTCGGCATCGTCATATGTTTCACAACTATAAACAATATCGCTGATTTCTTCCTTTAACTGCTCAAATAGCTTTGCATCTTTATCAGGATCAATATTGTATTGCAGTATGATAAGGTTACGAATAAACGCGCCGCTCATTTGTCTGAATTTCAGGGTTGAGAAATTAAGTTTCTTTTTAATGTCCTCTGGCAAATAAATTTCACATGCCACTTTAAACATATTTGGATCTGAGAAAGCTTTACGAAATTGTAGGTCGTGAGCACCCATAGGCTTGCCTTAGTGATTATGTAATCGATCGATTATGATGCATATCATATTATCACGAACAGGCAGTGTAATCATAAAAAATAGACACAGTTATAGGCAATAATTAATCTTAGGATATAAGATAATTATTACATTTTGTTAAACGTGCTGCATATGTCGTTGCGATAAAGCTCAAGTTTTTTGTTGGCATAATAATACCAACTGCCAGAGTCGTGTAATAATTGGTGAGTTAAAGTGAATTGAATCTAACTGCACTATGGCGATAGTATATTACTCTGTTTCTTCAACTCTTTTCTTAAGCGCTTCTTTGCCAAATGGAACTGTTGCTGAAGGCACTAGCATAATCATTTCTTCATGAAAGCAAAATTTATATAAATCAGTGATCATTTGCTTATATTCAATATCGGTAGCAATGCCTTGCTGTTTCTTATCGATATAGTTTGATGCTATTTCTTGTAATTGCTGTGCTTCTTTCGATTTTGAATCTAAAGACACTGGTATAGAAGCGCCAGTTGACATTATGTAATCATCACAATCTATAAAGTTAGCAATCATTCCATACGCTAGACCATTTTCCTTGATTGTTTTATTGAAGCCATAATCAATTAAAAGATATTCCTTTGAGGTTAGTATATCACGCACCAAAACTGTATCATCACCCTCAATATCAACAGCACGCATAAATTTAAATGTAGGCGGTCTCGTGCGATAAGAGATAATGTGTAAATATTTTCTGGAAGATTGGCTGAAAAGCCTTTAGATGTATGGAGTCTAGCACTATAAACCTCATTTGTCACGAATTGATTGTTTTTACTCATTATTTTCTGGAAAAACGATGGTTAAAACAAACAATATCATTTTAAGTGAAAGTAACGTATTTACTGGCTTTAAATCATATGTTAAACAAGTCTGTAAATTCATTATATGGCTAAGTTGTTTTGCTTGAGTAAACCAGAAGTTTACGTTTTATCCTCTATAACCCTAGCTCCCCTAACTCATGTTTATTGTTTTGCTTGACTAGTATACATGCATAACTGCTATTGTTTTTTGCTTTAACTGATATGCTAT